>DASSAV010000051.1:0-28318 GCA_035699265.1 Rhodothermales bacterium | reverse complement strand
GGGAAGAGGGAATGAGAGAAAGAGGGAGAGGCCGTTTGGCAAGGCCGGAGGGTGTCTCGCAACTTGAGCACGGGCATACACCCCAATCGCTGGCGCGACATCTCTCTCAAGTGGCGGTGTTTGGAGTGCGGGGGGTTGGGTTAGAGGCGGTTCAGGAGATTCTGGAGGAAGGTTCGGAGGGCGAGGAGGTCGCTTCGGGTGAGGGGTTCAGGGGCAAGGTCGGCGGCGTTGCGCGAGAGGACCTGCCGGGCGCCTTCGATGGTGTACTTCTCGTCGCGCAGGAGTTGCTGGATGCGCCGGACGAGGGCTATGTCCTGTTCGGTGTAGATGCGGCGGCCGCCCCGGTTTTTATTAGGCTGGAGCTCGTGGAACTCCGTTTCCCAGTAGCGGAGCACGTGCTGATCCAGTCCGGTGATTTCGCTCACTTCACCGATGGAGTAATAGAGCTTCTTGATGCTTCCGTCCATTCGTCTGTTGTTCCAGGCCGGGCGAGGTGGAGTCGGGGTGGCAAGCAGGGTTAACGGGGAATCTCGGAGCGCGGCCGCGATTCATGAGCCCAGCCGCTGCAAGGGAGATTGCATGAATATACGCCTGCCGGGGGAATCGTCATCATTTCGGTACACTGGGAGGGCGTATAAAGGTGCATCTCATACCGGATCATTCCTATGGTTGTGCAAGGTAGACTGCGGGTGATGGCAGGGAGCCGAGGAGACTACGAGAGCAGGAATCTACGAAGGGGAATAGAATGTGGACGTGTTGATGCAGCCGAAAAGGCGGCGGGGTCCATGTGCTGTATTTTCCGAGAACTTGTATCACCCATTCAGATGGCGGTTGTATGCCGAAGGTAAGCCGGACGGGCTGGAAGACGGATGCGGGGCTGCTTTTTGCGGTGCTCATCTGGGGTGTCAACTTTCCGATTCTCAAGGCAGCGCTTTCGGCGATGCACCCGTTCGTGGTGAATGCCTTTCGGTTCACCGTGTCTGCAGCGGTGCTCGGGACGGTGTACGCGGTCCGGAAGCGGGCAGGAGTGGGGCCGAGCTTCGGGGAGACCGTGCGGGGCTTCTGGAAGGAGCTCGTGGGACTCGGCCTGCTGGGGTATCTCTTCTACCAGCTCAGCTTTATCACCGGGATCGACCATACGCTTGCCAGCAACGCAGCGCTCATCATGGCCAGCTCGCCGCTGTGGACGGCGGCGTTCGGGCACGTTTTCGGCCTTGAGCGGATCCGCCGGGCAGCGTGGCTGGGCCTCGCGGTCTGTCTGGCGGGTACGGCAGTAGTCGTGATCGGCGGGAGCCACGCGGTGCAGTTCGGCAGCCGGACGCTGCTGGGCAACACCCTGATGCTGCTGGCGGCGGCGATGTGGGGGGCGTATACGGCATTCAGCCGGCCGGTGCTGCGCAGGCTACAGCCGAGCAGTGTTTCGTTTCTCGCCCTGATGGTGGCCCTCCCCTTTCTGTACCTGCTGGCCGTGCCGTACTGGGGGCAGGTGAAATGGCCGCAGGTGGACGGGTGGGTGTGGCTGGCGATTATTTTCTCCGGGGGGCTGTCGACCGGACTGACGTACGTGATCTGGAACTCGGCGGTGCAGGCGGTGGGGGCTTCGCAGACGGCGGCATTCAATAACCTGGTGCCGTTCGTGGGGGTGCTGGCGAGCTTTCTGATCCTCGGCGAGGATATCTACTGGCCGCAGATCGTGGGCGGGGCGCTGATTATCGGGGGGCTGGTGATTACGCGGGGGGTTCGGGAGAGGGAGGAAGGGGGAAAGAGGGAAAGCGTGGAGGAGCAGGTTAGTGGCTGAGGGGATGCCGGGGAGGAGTGTAGGAGAGGAGGAAAGAAGGAAAGGGAGAAAGGGGGTGGTGCTTAGAGGCTGCGGCGGCTTTTTGACAGAGGTTCATCATCCCCATCACTCTTTCTGCGCGGGTGGGCGGGTCCTATGCTCATATCTTATGAGGAGGAACACTGCTTCTCGCTGGGGGCGATCCAGCTTTAAGGAGACTGCTTCCGCCTCGCCGCCGCCCTCGTAGAAAACCTGAAATGCCGGCTTGTACGATCCGCCGCCATAGCGATTCGGGAATCTGGGGCCTGAGAAGGTGAGATAGCTGCTATAGGCCAGCGCCGCGGCACCGGTCAAAAACACCCAAGCGAGATACAGGGGCAGCAATCGTCTCGCGAAGGGACGGTGCAGCCAGGGTTCTACTGCGACGGCCGCCCATGCGACTAGCAGCGGCACTACGGGGATCCAGAACCGCACGTCGAAGCCGGGCCATAAGAGAACGACGCCTGTGTAGGCCAGGAGATAGATTTCCACGACGCCGATGCTGCGGCGTCTCCGCCACAGCGCGTGCCCGAAGATGAACAATACCAGCGCTCCGAACAGGGCCAGTATGAGCCTGGATCCGGACGGTACCCTGGAAGCGGGCACGTTTACGAGCATCTCCCCCCAAGGTCTCAGTTTGGCCAGGCCGATCTGCGCGAGCACTTCAGGGCTCCTCCCGGAATAGAAGCCGAGCAGATCCGTAAAGTACTTCGGCTGCTCCAAGGCGACGAGCGCGATTGCACCTGCCAGCAACACACCGCTCGCACCCACCATCAGAAGCATCCTGCCCCGAGACCTGAGAGCGCGGCGAAGTGCTGGCAGCAATCGGCTTCGATCCGGTATCGCCACCCAAAGCACGGCGGGAAGGAGCGCAATCCCGGCCGTGCGAATCCAGATCGACATACCGGCAAGCAATGCTCCGAAGAGCAGGAAGGCCCAACGCCCGGGGCCGGCACGTCGCTCCGTTTCCACAAGCATCCATACGCACGCCATCGACGCTCCGAGGAAGGGGACGTCGCTCATGGGCAGCGTAAGTTGCTTCACGAGCCCGTAGTTCAGAAGCGTCAAGCAAATCAGCAGCAGCGATTTCCACCGCTCGAAGCAGAAGTGGCGTCGGAAGATCCCGTAGGCTGCGAGCATTCCCAGGGCAATGAACAAGCAATTCAGGCCGACGAACGACCATGACCCGGCCAAGCCCAGGCGATCCAAGCCAGCCAGCATAGCCGGGTAGCCATGCGGGTAATACGTAGGTTCCCCGTAATAGATGTACCCATTGCCGTCAGCTACCGACGCTGCCACACTCAGAAAGTGAATCACGTCGACATTGAGCCGCAGGGGGGTGAGGATCTGCAGCAGATATACAACGGCGATCACGAAAAGACATACTGAGAGCGCTCTGAAGCGATTGATCCGGGGGAGGCGTCCGGAGACAGCCCCCAATCCGATATCGCGCTGATGCTCTTCGGTCTCGTACAAGGTCATAGGAATTGATCGATCAAAGGAGCCGGCAAGGGCTACACCCAGCGACCGTTCGATTAACTGCAACTGCAAGGGCTATCCCACACATACCTTCAGTTGAAGGGTGGAGTCAATGCGGATGGCGGGGGTTCAATCAGAAGGTCGCAGCGGGATGAGAACGGAGCAGTTCACGACAGACGCGACTGGCTTTCGATTTCGCACGACTGATGGTCCAGTAACTTGTCGATTCTGAAGCGGCATCGTTGTGCGGCAACTGAGGGGTTCGGGTTTGTCGTGAGGGTGCGCTGCAGGCTGTTCAGCCGGCCGGTGATTTGGTTTCCGGTCTGTCGTGGGCTCATGCGACGTGTTGGTAGATGCTGCCGATTGTAACACTCTTGCGCAACCTGCTGATCAACTTGTCATCAGCGTGCGTGTATGCTTTCGGCACAGATGTGTAACCCGGGCGGCTTTTCCGGCTCATTTCATTCGATGCGGCGCACCCCGGCGATTGCTGCGGGGCGGATCCTTCTTCTGTCTACGGCTACGCTTTTGTAGCATTGCCTCGTCTATACGATTTCATTGCGGGGTATCTTGAGGACTGGCGGAGCAGGTGCATGGGCCGGTTATGCGGCGGCAGCCCCCTACTCCCGGCGTTGTGAAGCCGGGGCCATTCTGGAATTCCCGGCGCGATTGTTGCGTGCCGCACCTTTAGGTACAAACCTCACCCTGGCACAAAGGGGTCAGCCTCCTCACGAAGCACCTTGATAAATGACTATTAACGTTCCGGGCCGGCTGCGGCTGATGCCCATCATTCACCTGTCGCTCCTCGCGCTGCTAATACCCTTACAACAGGCATGTCAAGCAGACGTGGTTGCCGGAGGCGGGGAAGAGCAGCTCGTCGCAAAAGATACTACGACGATCAGGGTGAATGCGGCGGTGACGTATCAGTCCGTCGATGGCTTTGGAGCCACTACGCTGCCTCTGGTTTATCCCACGGGAGATTATCTGGGGCAGTACAGAGCAGCGGCGATCGAGGCGGCATTCGGGGACGTGGGGATCACGTTGGGTCCCTTGAGTACCGGGATCGTGGAGACGCCGGCCAATGCTACGCAACTATGGGAAGAGCGGGGCAACGACAACGCGGACCCTTTCAGCATCGCCCCCGACCGTTTCAATTTTTCCGGGTCAGACGTCATACGAGCGAAGATCATCAATCCTGCCAAGCAATACGGATACGACAATCTCGCGCTCGGGCCGATCATCGATCTGAGAGGCAGGCTCGCCTGGATGCGGGACATCCGCGACATTGATTATGACCGATACCTCGACGAGGCCGCCGAGCACGTGCTGGCCGTGATGCAGCATTGGAAGAACGCCTATGGGGTCGTGCCGCCGCTGTTGCACCTTTTCAACGAGCCCACGAGTGGAAATGATGAGCTGAAAACCGAATCCACACAGGAGGTAGTCGACCTCGTCAAACGGATCGGCCAGCGTCTCTCCGCCGCGGGGTTCAAGGAGACGAAGTTCATCGTCCCTAACGAGGCGACCATCAGCCGATCATACGAGGTAGCGCAGGCACTCCTTACCGACCCGGAAGCGCGTCCCTACGTCGGTGTGATCGGTTACCACCCCTACCCTTACGGCTCCACCTACGCCAGTCCGAGCCAAATCCTTGAGACCTCCGGGATAGGCGCGGCGAAGCCGGGCTTGATCGAGTCACTGGGAAAGCTCAAGGCACTATCGGAGAGATACGACGTGCCTGTGTGGATGACAGAAGTTTCGGAAGGTCCCGGGACGACGGACTACCCGTTTACGGCGATCGAGAACGTCCTCGCCCGCGCCATTCACATCCACGACAACTTCTATTATGCAGGCGCTTCCGCATTTTACGGCATGAACGCGATCTGGGACAGCCGTTCACACGCGGAGCATTTCGCAGGCCGGGACGTCGATTTCCTGGATGAACAGAGCGACATCGTTCTGGCGGACGTGGGCACAGGCAAGATCTACATCTCAGGAATGGGGTATGCCATCGGGCAATACGCGCGCTGGGTCAAGAAGGGTGACATCGTGGCGCTGGCTAGTTCGGACAATCCTCGGGTGATCGCGACGGCATTCCGCAACCGCAGCGGCGACCAGATCACCGTTGTAGCCGTCAACAACACTGCGAGCGCACAGGCATTGAAGATCGTACTATCCGGTGCTTCGGCAAACGGCTCAGTCAAAGGCGAGGAGTCGTACGAGCAGGAGAGGTGGGCTTCGATCCAGGCCTTCTCACCAGCTTCATCCAGTGAGATACATTACACGGCGCCAGCGAAGAGTGTGGTCACGCTGACCATTCCAGTTGGAGGCACGACCAAGGTGTCCATTGAAGACGAGCCCCTGGCGAGCCCCCTGGAAGGTATAGAGGTCCACCCAAACCCATTCCGCAGCCAGGCAAATATCCACTTCTCTCTCTCTCACGATGCGAACGTTTCGCTGAGAGTATTCGACGCGTTAGGACGCCAGGTGGCCATCCTGGCAAACGGCTTCATGGATGCCGGGAGCCACGAACTGGCATTTCAACCTCGAAGCCTGGAAAGCGGGGTCTACTTCTTCCAACTCGTGGCCGATCGTCACGTCAGATCCGGCAAGCTAGTCCTTCTCAACTAGCCATTACGGCGCGTGGGCTGCGCCGCGCTTCGTCGAGCAGGGCTGAGTGTTCTCAGGGTGGCAGACCACGTTCAAGATCGGTCCGACGAGGTGCAAGAGATAGGCGCCCAGGGGTAAGCGCCTGACGAGGTTGTAGGCAGCCAGCTGGAACATCTCCCCACGCGAGAACCGGGCCACCTCCGGACTCGTCGGCTGCGGGATTAAGAACTGGATGCGGCGGAACCCCCCCTTGCGGAGGAGCCTGGCGAGCTCGAAGCGCGAGACGGATCGCAGGTGCCGGTACGGTATTCCTTTCGCCAGTTCCACGTAGCGGCTCATCCACCGGCGCGGCAAGAAGCCCACGCCCCAGACCCCCACGTGTGGTTCTGTGCCCAGACTATAGCGGTTGGGTGTCACGAGGTAGAATGTGCCTCCGGGGAGGCTTACACGCGACGCTTCCTTTAAGGCAGCGGGTTGATCTCGGACGTGCTCCAACACGGCCTCTCCGAAAACTAGATCAAACTGCCGGTCCCTGAAGGGGAGGTACTCGGCGCAGGCACAAACGAGCGGACAATCCAGACCAGCCTCGTGCAGTCGCTTTCGGGCAATGACGAGCCATCGGAAGGCTATGTCGACGCCGACGACCTGCTCATACCGCTCTGCGGCGGCAGCGATGAAGCCAGCCGTCCCGCAGCCGATCTCAAGCACGGCACGCGGCTTCTCCGCCAGTTGCGCTTCTACGTTCGGTATCCCCTCTGACCACTTCTCCGCCAGGAGCACCGTCTTGCGGATAAACCGTTCAGCAAGGTCCGGCGTGGCGTCGGGCGTAATGCTCCAGTAGAAGCGAACGAGGTTCTCGAAATTCAAGTGGGCCGCATTGGCTTGAAGGAACTCGCCTTTTTTGCGATCGTTCTCAATACTGATGTAAGGGTCGGGGAAAACACGAAAATCGGGGATGCCGAGCACGACGGGGTACGTGCGATCGCACGTGGGACAGCGGTACGCATCGACCCGCCTATCCAGGTCACCCTTGCAGATCGGGCAACAAAGTTCGGGGGAGGCATGCACCTTTACCTCCCGCCGCAGAGCGGGAGATGGCTCGTCGAATTGAAGTTGGTCCGTGTGCCGCATGCTTACAGTATGGACTTTTTGAAGTCGCGCAGGAGCTGCCGCCCACCCAGATAGGCACGCAGCGCAGGCCCAGGGAGAGAAGTAAAGAGTGACCGCTGCCTGAAGTAGTACGCATCGATGCGGGGAAGGAGGTATGGATCCTCCTGGTCCGTTGCAAGGCCGAGCCGCGTCGTACACGCGCCGCGAAACCGCTCACCCACGATGCTACGTGCGACCTCGTTGAACCCTCCGTACGGGTAGGCGAACGTCGAGACGCCCGCTCCCAGCCGCTCTTGAATTTCCTCAGCGCCCGTGAGGATTTCCGCTTCTGCGGCCGCTGCCGACAGATGCGACAGATCCGGGTGGGTGCGCGTGTGCGCGCCGACCTCGATCCCGTGCCGGTGCACCTCCCGGAGGCCGGCCCAACTCATGAGCGCAAGCCGGCCCACGGGGCTCTCGTGGCCCGGCCAGTCGTTATGGCAACCGCAGTAGGCCGAGATTGCAAAGATGGTCGCCGTAAAGCCGTGGCGTTGAAGCACCGGAAAAGCTCTGGTATAGACATTTTCGTAAGCATCGTCGAACGTGATGACGACGCATCGCTCGGGGGCTGGCGAACCGGCACGAAGCAGTTCTACGGCACCTGCGAACGTGACCGTTTCGTACCCACGGGCCACCAGGTGTTCCATCTGGCGCGCGAACAACTCCGGAGAGACCGAGACCACCGACCCACTCTCGTCCAACGAGTGGTACATCAGTACGGGTATGGCAAACACGGCCCCGTTTCGGTCACTGCGACCGCGAATGCGGGAGGGGGCCGCCGACGTAGTGTTAAAGTGCACGCTCACGACAGGACGATCTCACGTCGTTGCTGCAATGCTTCGATGAGGCCGAGATATCGTTCGAGGTGGTGTTCGACCGTGCCATGCGCTCGGTAGTAGGCACTCCCCTGCTCGGCCAGACGCGCTCGCAGCCCACTATCGGCTCGAAGGTCCTCCATCTGGCCTTTCAACTCGTCCGGAAAACTAAAGAGCAGGCCACCACCGCTTTGCAGGACGAGCTCACGCAACGCCCCAATGTTACGCGCGAGGACGGGCGTGTGCATCGAGAATGCCTCCAGGACGATTTGCCCGAACGTCTCGTAACAGAGCGACGGGACGAGAAGCGCCCGCGCGTGCCGATACAACCGGGCAAGCTCCTCGTAGGGCTGCGCGCCCGTAAAGCGGACCCGCGGGTTTCCGCCAGCGAGACGTTCCAGCGCGACCCGGTAGTTGCCGTCCCCCACGACGAGCAGATCCGCCTGGTCATACCGTTCAAAAATCGGAATCACATCCTGCAGCCCCTTCAGTTTCTCCAACCTGCCCACATAGAGAAAGTACGGCCGTCCTTCGTTCGGCACGTCTACACTGACGTTGCCGTCCGGCGGATCGGGGATGAACATGGGAATGTGAACAGTCGGGATGTGAAGCCCTCGCGCGGCGTGCATCTCACCCACGAACGCGCTCGGGGCGATGAAAGCGTCGACGTGCTTTACCGCGCGCTCTACCGCTCCAGTATAGCGCCACAACTGAGGAGGGCGGCGGTGTGCGACAGTACACCGCAGGCAGTCCGGCTTCGTGCATGCCTCCCGGCCATCTTTAAAGAGGATGTGCATGGGGCAGACAAGCCAGTACTCATGCATGGTGTACAACTTTACCGCGTTCCCGTAGGCGAGCACACCTGGTCCGCCGATGAGGGAGACGTTATGAAAGTGGATAACGTCGAAGCACCCGCCCTCAAGGATCCGGCGCAGCTTACGCGCCTTAAGCAGCGGCGCACCTACCTGCTGCGTGAGCAGCGGCGATACCGCCCCGAGCGAACTGTGGAGGGTATGGATGGTCACGCCGGCATGGTTCTCGTACGACCGCACAGGCTCTTCGGGGTGCAGGAGATGGTATGCATCCCGACAGTGAACTACCTCCACTTCGTGCCCACGCTGGGCCAGTTCGTTCGCGAGCCGGTGCACGAACACCCCGTCCCCGCCGAAGTGATAGGGCGGATAGAACGTGGTCACCATGCAGAAGCGGAGCGGCCTTTTCATGCGCGGCCGAGTTCATTAAAGACGCACAGTGTTTTACGGGCAGCCTCCTGCCACGTAAATGAGGCCATCCGTTCCAACCCCCGCTGACGCATCGTTGCGCGGACGTCCTCATCCCGGACTACGTCACGCAAGGCCTCGTGGATGGACTCCGGGCGGACCGGGTCGAAGAAGCGGCCCGCCGGCCCCAGGATCTCCGGCAGCGATCCCCGGTCGCTGGCTACGACCGGTGTCCCGCACTGCATGGCCTCGACGGCCGGGAGGCCAAATCCTTCTTCTAGCGAGGGGAAGACGAGGAGAAGCGCGGCATTGTACAGGTGGACGAGGTCGTCATCCGGCACATACCCGGCGAAAGTGACCCTGCTTTCCAACCCGAGCCGGTCAATCTGAGCCTTGAGGCGCGGGTAATCCGAGTGGAACGAGTCGCCCTTATAGTCCCCTACGAGAATGAGGCGTACGTCGGACAGGTCGGGATCCTGGACCAGGATGTGGTAAGCGTCAATGAGTGCACCGAGATTCTTGTGCGGACTGATCCCCCCCACATACAGCATGAACCGGTCTCCGGGACTAAGACATACGTGTTCGAGCACATCAACCCTCAGTTCCTCGGGCAAGAGCGGGCGAAAAACGGAACTCGCCGACTCCGTCGTTACACTCACACGATTGCCGGGCAGGCTGAAGTAGTCGCATATCGTCCGCCTGGAATATTCGGAAACCGTGAGGAGGCGGTCCGCCTGAAAGAGGGCCAGCCGCTGCTTGGCCTTCCAGAAGTACATCAACTTCTTGTTGGGGAAGGTCGCCTGCGGGTTCCGGTCGGCGATGACGTCATGGAGCGTGACCACCACCTTCGTCCGGTTGAAGATGGGGAAATACGTGTACACCGCAGGAAAGAAGAAGAGGTCGAGGTCGTGCCGGAGAACTTGACGGGAGAGGGCCCACATATCCCGGAGGGAGCGCCGGCCCGATGCCGACGCCGCGGCCGTCGCCGCTGCGCTGGTGGCGACCACCTCGAGCGCTACTTTTTCGGGAAACCGGCTGCCCTCGGCGGTAGCTTGATCGGCGAAGAAGACGTAGGTGTTCTCTCGATCCGTCTCCACCATCGCTTTCAGGAGCTCGCGGGTAAAACGTCCGAATCCTCGTCTGTTGGACCAGCAGCAAGCATCGACACCTATTTTCATATTGGCCTGATCTGTCTCGCTACGAGCCGGGCGGAGGCGTGGTGGATTGGGGCATTGTAGATTCAGTTCCACTTCCGGGCGCTGGCGCCTGCGCCAGCCACGTAACCCAGCAGTTCACCGAATGCCCACGCGCTCATAAAGAGGGTAAGATGAGGCAGCGCCCGATAGAGGTCGGCGGTGTGGCGTTTCTTTCGGAGCGTGCCTGCTGCGATACGGCCGGGCAGCAGGACCGGCAATGCGAGGGCACCGAGCCCCATCGCGAAGCGGAGCAAGGGCTTGCGACTCGCCACACGCATGCCTGCGTAACCACGGCCATGGTGGAAGCACTGCCAGAGTACGTCCACCATCCGGTGCCTTTTGGTGTGGTAGACAATAGCGGCAGGTTCGAGGTAGAGCTCGAATCCACGACGCTGCAATTCGGGGTGCAGGAACGCCTCGAAGAATCCATCTCGGTAGAGATCTTCGGTTTCCGCAAGCACGGGGCGAGCATACGAAACGTTGTTACCGGCGAGCGTGGCAGTCCGGCCGGAATCATTGGGAGGCATGTATCGGCCGTACTCGTACAGGTAGACGGCCCAATCGAGGGGCTTGAGGCTGAGGTTCTCGACAGCACCGCCGACGACCCTGTGGCCGGCCGCGTGGGCCTGGATGAGGGCCTCGCTCCAAGCCGGATCGAAAACGACGTTATCTTCCGAGAGTGCCACGACGTCGCCGTGCGACGCGCGTATGCCGAGCGTCCGCAGCATGGGGACCATCGTGCCCTTCGGGGCCGCGATGTACCGCGCGGACGAGAAACGCGCCAGTACCTCACCGGCGTCGTAGTTGGAGACGACGACGACTTCCACGTTATCCGGCGCGGCCTGCTTCTCAAGGGAGAATAGGCAACGCTCAAGGAGGGATGCTCCGTGAGAGGCCGCAACGACGATAGAGAGCTGCTGTCCGGGGGATGTCGAGGCCATCGGGCTACTCCACCTTTAGCAGGCTCCGGCCCGGGCCGAACATGTAGCCGACGCACTCGCCCGCCGCGTAGCTGACCATGAATGGGAAAAGAAGGGGCAGCGAGGCGACGAACGATGCCCGCTCCCGCTTCTTCTGTACGACCTGACGCCCGATCCGGTAGAGCATCATCGGCACGAGAAGCGGAGAGGCAAGGGCATAGGCCAGTCGCATGGGACCGGAGACGCGCCGCCGCCGCATGCCAGCGAACGAGCGCGAATAGTGGAAGCGCTGGCTCACAAAATAGAGAAAGCCGAACTCCTTCTTGTGATCCACGATCATGGTCGGGACGGAAAGGAAGCGGGCTCCGCTGGCACGCATCTCCTGTTGTACGAAGAATTCCCAGTCGTTCCGAAGGGTCTGCGGGCTCACCTTCTGAAAGGCCTGGCGCTTGTAGGCGGCATTATTGCCGGCTACGCCAGCCACATCCCCACCCATTGCGGGCAGCATCTGGTCGCTGTATTCGGTGAGGTAGACGGCACGATCTACAAGGCGGTCGGTGCAAGCGTTTTCGACAGGGCCTCCGACGGCGTCGTACCCGAGTGCGTGCGCTTTACGGATCTCATCGAACCAGTTCGGCCGCACGATACAGTGGTCCTCTATTACGCATATCACATCGCCCGTGGCGCGTTCAACGCCGATGGCGCGCAGTTCCGGAATCCCCAGCCGTTCATCGAAGTCGAGCAGTACCACGTCCGGATAATGCGTCTTTATATAGTCCGCGCTCCCATCTCGGCAGCAGTTCGCGACGATAATTTCAGATTCGTGGCCGCCCTCCTGCCGGTGTAGTGCCTCCAGGCACTCTGAGATCGAAGGTAGTCCGTTCACACAGGCGATGACGACGGATGTCTTCTGTTGTGAGGCTGCCATATGAGGCCAGGCTGCAAAATGCTTTTGTTGTTGATAAAAGGCGGGGGTCTCGATCCGAGAGGTGTAAGCAGGGCTTGATGCTCCGGCGAAGGATAAACACCAGATCGCCGGTGCACAAGACGTGCGAGAGCACACCGCGGTGTGAGAAAAAAGGACAGCAACAGGTACATATCGTACTCTAATGGCGCATGTTGGATACGCACTCCAAGCGCATTCGAGATATACCAGATCTATGTAACCGATGCGCCACTTCCCTCTGAAAACCTCCCGACAGGAGCGTTACTATTGCACCGTTCTCGTTACAATTACCCCCGAACGACAGACCCGGACGGATCATAGAAGACATGGACATCGCCATCATCATCCCTGTACACAACGGCGGGGCGGCATTCGAACGCTGCCTCGAGGGAGTTGCGGCGTCCAGCATCGCGCCAGCAGAGATCATCGTCGTCCCCGACGGTGAATCCGACGGTTCCTGGCAGGCAGCAGAGCAATACGGGGCTCGTGTTCTGGAGCCTACCCCTGCTCCGCGTGGACCTGCACATGCTCGCAACCGGGGCGCCGAGGCGGCTGTCAGCGAGATTCTCTTTTTCGTCGACGCCGACGTCGTCGTCCATCCGAACGCGCTCGAAGAGATCACCGCGGCATTCTGTGAGGATCCTGACCTCGACGCGCTGATCGGCTCCTACGATGATGCTCCGGGGGCGCCCGGCTTTCTCTCTCAATACCGCAATTTACTGCACCACTACACGCACCAGGTTTCCACAGAGGAAGCCTCTACTTTCTGGGGCGCCTGCGGGGCGGTCCGACGAACCGTTTTCGAGGCGGTCGGCGGATTCGACGCCAAGCGGTTCGCCCTCCCCTCGGTAGAGGACATCGAACTCGGGTACCGACTTCGGAATGCCGGATACACGCTGAAGCTGCGCAAGACGCTACTGGTGAAACACCTCAAGCGCTGGAACGCGCGCTCCATCGTGCGGACCGACGTGTTCTGCCGGGCGCTGCCGTGGACGGAATTGATCCTGGAGTATGGAGCGCTGGAGAACAATCTCAACTTGCGGAATGAGAGCCGGTTCAGTGTGCTGGCCGTCGGCGCGCTACTGTTGACCTTAACAGGGAGCTTCGTGTGGCCGCTGCTCGCGTTCGCCGCGTTCGCCGTGGCCGCAATGCTGCTGATTCTGAATGCTCCTGTATACCGGTTCTTCCTTCGGAAGCGAGGGATCGGATTCACACTAGGGGTGATCCCCTGGCACTGGTTTTACTTCTTTTACGGCGGGGTGGGGTTCGCGCTCGGCATCATGCGACATCGCAGGACCGTCCGCCCGCATAAGGCCATCCCCGTCGGGGCCTGAGCCATACGTTTGCATCCTCCATCCTCCAACATCATGTCCACAACTCCAAGCACGGAGAAGCTGCTCACTCAGGCCGTCGCCAAGCTCGACAAGACGGCGCTCGGGCTCGCCGTCGGAACGCTCGTCGGGCTCCTGGTCTTCCTTGCCACGCAAATCCTCCTCCTCAAAGGAGGAGACGTGATCGGGCCCAACCTAGCCCTGCTGGGCCAGTTTTTCGCCGGCTACACGGTCAGCGTTGCCGGGAGTTTCATCGGGCTCGGGTACGGGTTTGCGGCCGGCTTCATGCTCGGCTGGCTCATGGCGTTCTTCCACAATCTGGCGATTACGCTGTATCTGTTTTTTCTCCAGCTCAAGGCCAATCTCTCGTCCGCTACGGATTACCTGGATCCGGACCACTCGCGGCTCTGATTCCCCACTCGCATCATACTACCTGGAGAAGGAGTCCCTTATGGACGGACATAATCACCCGGATCAACACGTCATCATCATCGGCGGCGGGCCGGCGGGGCTAACGGCGGCCTACGAGCTGGGCAAGGCCAGCGTTAAGAGCACGGTGCTGGAGGCAGACGACATTGTAGGCGGCATCTCCCGCACCGCGAACTATAAGGGCTATCATTTCGACATCGGGGGGCATCGATTCTTTACAAAAGTAAAAGTTGTCGACGAGTTCTGGCACGAGATCCTGCCGGAGGAGGACTTCCTGACCTGTAGCCGCCTCTCGCGGATCTACTACAACAAGAAGTTCTTTTTCTACCCGCTTAAGGCAACGAACGCACTGTTCGGGCTCGGACTGTGGAACACGTTCCGCATCCTTTTGAGCTACTTCAAGGTCAAGTTCTTCCCTAATGAGACGGAAGACACGCTGGAGGACTGGGTGTCCAACCGGTTCGGGCGACGTCTGTACGAGATCTTTTTCAAGACCTATACCGAGAAGGTCTGGGGGATCCCCTGCTCGAAGATCGCGGCGGACTGGGCGGCGCAGCGGATCAAAGGGCTCTCGTTGAAAGAGGCAGTGAAGAACGCGCTCTTGCAACAGTCTTCACGGCAGAAGGGCAAGGGCGAGGTCATCACGACGCTCATCGACTCGTTCGAATACCCGCGACGAGGTCCGGGGATGATGTGGGAGGCAGTGACGGAGCGGGTGCGGGCGCAGGGCAGCGAGGTGCGAATGCAGACCCGTGCCGAGAAGATTATCCGCAGGGGCAATCGAGTCGAAGCGGTAGAAGCGGTCACGCCCGAGGGCTTGCAACGCCTCGAAGGGACGCACTTCATCAGCAGTATGCCCATCCGAACCCTCATCAACTGCATGGAGCCTGCGGCGCCCGCCGAAGTGGTCGCGGCAGCGGACCGGTTAAAATACCGCGACTTTCTAACGGTGGCGCTCATCATCAAGCAGCGAGACCTGTTTCCCGATAACTGGATTTACATCCATGACCCGGAGGTGAAGGTTGGCCGCATCCAGAACTTCAAGAATTGGAGCGCCCACATGGTGCCAGATCCGGAGTCGACATGTCTCGGGCTGGAATACTTCTGCTTCGAGGGAGACGGGCTGTGGACGATGGCGGACGCGGACCTGGTAGAACTGGGGCGTCAGGAGATCAACCGGCTCGGGCTGGCGCGCGCGGAGGACGTGGTAGACGGGTGCGTCGTACGAATGCCGAAGGCATATCCGGTCTACGACGGCGAGTACCGGGAGGCGCTGAAAACGATCCAGGCGTTCGTCGGTGGGATCGAAAACCTCCAACTCGTCGGGCGCAACGGGATGCACCGGTACAATAATCAGGACCATTCCATGTTGACCGCGATGCTGGCGGCGCGTAATATTCTGGGCGCGAGCTACGACCTCTGGAAGGTGAACGACGACAATAATTATCACGAGGAGGTGCGGAGCGGGGAGCGCGATGCGTTATCGGAAGAACTGGGGCGGCTCAACGCGTCGCAGCCGCGCGTGCCGGCAGCGATCGTGACGGCGGCGTAACATGGAAATCAGAGGTTCAACAGTGCTCATGCGCGAGGGGAGTTCAGTGAAAATGTTACCGCACGCACGTGAACGGCAGGAAGCCGAGGCGATGATGGCGGCGGTGCGCCGGCTCGGAAGCCGGGTGCTCGGGATCGTTTGCGGGTTGCTGTGCGGGTTCATCCTGTTTGCAGCTACGGCCTTTCTTGTGATTAAAGGCGGCCCGGTAGTGGGGCCGCATCTGTCGCTCCTAGGCCAGTTCTTCCCCGGCTATTCGGTCACGTGGCCGGGGGCTTTTCTGGGATTTTTCTACGGATTCGTGTGCGGCTTCCTGGGCGGGTGGCTGGTGGGGTGGGTGTACAACACGGTCGTCCTATTCAAGTCCCGCAACTAGCCGATACGAGGAGCCATCATATGCAACTCGTACCGGGTTTGCGATTCGGACTAGCGGGAGCGGGCGTCATCGGACAGATCCGCGCGCGCGCACTTTCCAAAGCACCGAACGGAAGTCTTTCGGCGGTATTCGACGTGAACGCCGCAGCCACCGGGGCGCTGGCGTCGGCCCACGGCGCAGCGGCAATCGAGCGATACGAGGATCTGCTGGGGCGAGAGGACGTGGACGCGGTGATCGTCTCCTCGCCACCGCAGTTCCACGAGGAGCAGGTGATCACGGCGCTGGAGGCGGGGAAGCACGTATTGTGCGAGAAGCCGCTGGCGAACTCGCCGGCTGCGGCTCGGCGCATGGTGGAAGCGGCAAAGCGGACGGGACAAACGCTTTCTACAGGGTTCAATCATCGCTACTTCCCAGCCATCCAGTTCGTCAAGCAGACGTTGGAGAGCGGCCTCATCGGTGAACTGGACCACATCCGGGCCTTCGCCGGACACCAGGGCCTCTCGCAGTTCCGCGCACCGTGGGAGTATGACAAGCACGTGATCGGGGGCGGCGCGCTGCTGGACGTGGGTATTCACATGCTCGATCTGACCCGTTACCTGCTCGGGGACGTGGCGGAGGTATATGGGAAGGCGACCGGGAACGTGTGGAAGCTGAACGGCTCTGAAGACAACGGCCTCGTGTTGATGACGAGCCCCGCGGGCAAGAGTGCTGTATTCCAGGCGACGTGGTCGGAGTGGAAAGGCTACCGCTTCCACATCGAAGCCTATGGCACGAAAGGGATGGCCCGAGCCTACTACGCTCCCATGATGAGCATGCGGATCATACTTGACGAGCCAGGCGGCCAGGCGAAGCGCGAGCGAAATTTCTACCCAAAAGTCATCCTTCGAGAGAAACTGAAGGGGTGGCAGTCGACTGTGGAGCAGACGTTCACGCAAGAGCTGGAGGACTTCGTGCGGTTCACGCAAGGCGAGCGAAACTCGACCATTGCCAACGGATTTTCGGGGTTCCGCACCATAGAGATCGCCAACGCTGTTTACCAGAGCACGCGCAGCGGCGCGCCGGTAAAGCTGACGGCCCCTTTTTAACGAGGTATTCGATGGCAGGTACCAGCACTCTTTTCGCTACTGCAAAGAACCCGAAAATCTACTCGTACGAGTACTTCGAGCAGTTGCACGAAGTAGAGGAGCGACACTGGTGGTCGAAGGGTGTGCGCGACATCGCCGGAGCGATGATCGCGCGTCACTTCAGGGCGCGCACAGCCCTGGACGTACTGGACGCAGGGTGCGGCACAGGGATCTCGCTCTCGTGGTTGGAGCAGTTTAGCACACCGAAGCCGGTGACCGGGATCGACATTTCGGAGCACGCACTCGGGTTCTGCCGGGCGCGCGGGCATGCGCAGGTATCCACCGGGTCGGTCATGGAGCTGCCGTATGATGACGAAGCCTTCGACCTGGTCGTGTGCAACGACGTGATTCAACACCTCCCGGACGACGTGAAGGCACTACGGGAATTTTATCGGGTGCTGCGGCCGGGGGGCGCCGTAAGCCTCCGTACCAACTGCAAAATCGGCATCGACACCGAGAAGGGTGCCGAACGCGACGATTACCGGATGTACACGCCTGCGGAATTAAAGGAAAAGGTGGAAGCAGCCGGGCTGGAGATGGTGCAGATCAGCTACGTGAATATGCTCATGTCGCTTACCACACTGGCGAAGCGGTATTTGCGCGAGCGGAAGCAGGGAGCCTATGGGGATCGGGGACTGCCGATCCGCCTCCTTCCGCCTCACCTGGCGTGGCTCAATGGGCTGCTGCGCGGTATCATGCGGGTTGAAGCGCGGTATCTGTCGAGGGCGTCGCGCACGCTCCCGTTCGGCAGCGCCATCATCTTTCTGGCACAGAAGCCGATCTGAAGGGATGACTTGGCCAGGGAGGAGATGCAAACCACCCCTACCCGGATCAGGTCCGGCCCAGGCTCCTGGAAAAGCGGGAGGCTTCCTTTGCTTTTACGAGGCTATTCTATGAATGCGGACCTCGACATCTGCTGCCCTCTCTGTGGGGACTCACTCTCACTGGAGGGGCCTTCATACAATTGTGCTTCCTGCGACCGGACCTACCCGATCGAACTAGGGATACCCGATTTCCGCACGCCCCACCTGACGGGAATCGATCGCGCGGAGGATCTCGATAAAGCACGCTTCCTTGCTGCGCGCGCGGACCGACTCACATTTGAGGAATTGCTGCGCACGTACTGGGAGTCTATGCCTGAGATCACGCCGGAGCGAGCAACGCATTTCACGAGGCGGGCGCTGGCGCTCGTCGACAAGGGAAGCAGCAGCATCGCGGAAATCGACCACGTCAGCCGTTCACGTCACCCGTTGTCATACGGATCCGTCCTGGAGATCGGATGCGGTACCGGGGGTTTCCTGCTCGCAGGTTCTGAAAAGTTCGACCGGGTCATCGGTACTGACCTCAGCATGGCGTGGCTCGTCATCGCGCGGAAGCGGCTGGAGGAGCGCGGTGTCGAGGGGTTTCTTGCGTGTGCGGGCGCGGAGCATCTTCCGTTCCGGTCCGGCGCCTTCGACCTGGTGGTTGCGGAGGACGTCATCGAGCACGTTCAGGACCAGGAGCGGACGATGCAGGAATGCGCGCGCGTACTCGGCAAGGCTGGCATTCTTTTCCTTGCGACGCCGAATCGTTTCAGTTTCACCCCCGAGCCTCACGTGGGGTTGTGGGGCGTCGGCTTCTTGCCGCGAAGGTGGATGAGCCGGTACGTTCGGTGGGCCAGAGGCGTGACGTACGACGACATCAGGATCGTGTCCTATTTTGAGTTGACCGGTCTGCTATCCAGGGCCAGGTTCAAGAACTACCACGTAGTCCTCCCTGCACTCAACGCAGATGAGGTCAGTGGTTTCTCCCCATTGAAGCGGCGGCTCGTCCCGCTGTACGATTTCCTCCGCGGGCAGCCGGTCTTCCGGCCTTTCCTCCTCGTGTCGGGGCCATTTTTTCACGTGTTTGGATATGGCGGCGAGCGGCCTGCGTCGTAGCGCCTGCTCGAGATTCTCCGGCACCGACGAGGTGTCTTCCCTATTGCATCGCCTTGTATCAAGGCGGCATAGGGAGAGAGAATCGGGGCCGTGGTCAGAGGGGCACCGCACTTTTACAGATCCGGTATCGGTCCTCGTCCCTTTCATTTGCCACGGTCAAGCTCCTCAATCTGTTTTGGCTTGTTATGAGAATCGGATTCAACGCACAGCGGCTTGCAGGCCAGCGCCTCGGCGTGGGGCGATATCTGGAGTATATGGTAAGCTACTGGTCACGGATGCTGCGTCCATCCGAGCAAGTATTGCTTTATTTGCGCGAACCGTTGCGTGAGGAGGATACGATTCGCGCGCACCTCGCGGATTCCATCGTACCGCGGCTGCTGAAGCCCAACCTGAGCGGTCTCGCGTGGGAAAACCTCGTGATGCCGTGGTATTCAGGAGAGGTCGACGTGTTATTCGGCCCCAGCTACACGCTCCCTGTTGCGCATCGCGGGAAAACGGTCGTCGCCATTCATAGCGTGAACGAACTGATGGCAGGCGCACACCCGTGGTGGTATAGCCTGACCTACTCCAAGATTCACCGCTGGAGCGGGCACAGGGCGGACCGCATCATCGTCCCATGCGAGATGACGCGAGCGGACGTGGTCCGGTACTACGGCATCTCGGAAGCATGCATCGACGTGATTCCGCAGGGAGCCGACGACACGTTCCGCCCGATAGATGACGATCATCTGTTGAGCGAGACCCGCCGACGGCTACTCGGATCGGACGTGCCCTACGTGCTCTTCGCAGGCAAGTTGTCTCAGCGGCGCAACATTCCGGCGCTGATCGAGGCTTTTGCGCAGGTTAAGAAGCGGCGTAAGATCCCGCACAAGCTCCTGCTTTTCGGCCCTAACCACCTGAACCTGCCGCTGGCCGAGCTTGCCTCCTCGCTCGGTGTATCCGACAGCGTCGTGCAGACGGACGGGCGCATCTCGAACCACCGGGAACTGGTCCCCATCTACAACGCGGCTGACGTGTTCGTGCACCCTTCGCAGTACGAAGGCTGGTCGATGACGACGATGGAGGCGCTCGCATGCGGAACCGCGGTCATCGCATCCAACCGAGGCGGCCTCGGCGAGGTCGTTGACGGCCATGGTTTCATGCTGGACGAGCCTACGCCCGGAGCAATCGCAGACGCGATGGAGCAGGTGCTCACGGATGACGGCCTCCGCCGTGAGCTCGAAATGAAGGCGCGCGCGCGTGGCAGCATGTTCTCATGGGAATCGACGACGCGGGAGACGCTGGACGTAGTTCGCAGGGTCGCCAGTTAAAGCGCCGCCATTTCGATGAAGATGGCGCACCGAAGATGAGCGTAAAGCGCATGGGCTGGAAACACGATAATGGGCAATTTGAAACAGACAGCGCCACCGACCTCCCCATCAAACATCTATGAAGACTATCATCCTTGCCGGAGGCTTCGGGACTCGCCTTGCAGAGGAAACCTCAGTCAAGCCAAAGCCGATGATTGAGATCGGCGGCAAGCCGGTGCTCTGGCATATCATGAATATCTATGCCTGCCAGGGATTCAGCGAATTCGTGGTTGCACTGGGGTACCTGGGCGAGGCCATCAAGAGTTACTTCCTCCAGTACTATTATCTCAGCAACGATTTCAGCATCGAGCTCGGAACGGGACGAATGGACGTGCACGACGGGAGGCGAGAGAACTGGAAGGTGCATCTCGTAGACACCGGCCTCAATACGATGACAGGCGGCCGGCTGAAACGCCTGAAAGAGTGGATCGGCAATGAGACGTTCATGGTGACGTACGGCGACGGGGTCGCCAACATCGACCTCAACGCCTTATTGACCTGGCACCGTCAGCATGGGCGGCTCGCTACTGTGACCGCTGTACGCCCACCCGCCAGATTCGGCGGACTGAATTTCAACGGGAATCTGGTCGCCCGTTTTACCGAGAAGCCTCAGATAGGAGAAGGCTGGGTCAACGGCGGCTTTTTCGTACTGGAGCCGGAGGTTCTCGACTACATCGACAGTGACGAGACGAGCTTTGAGCGCGAGCCGCTCGAACGGCTCGCGAATGACGACCAACTCGTGGCCTTCCGGCACGAATCGTTCTGGCAGTGCATGGATACGCTCCGCGACGTGCGCATGCTGGATCAACTATGGGCGAACCAACAAGCCCCATGGAGAATATGGACATGAGCACGCGTAGCGAAGAAACGGCCCATGCTTTCTGGTCCGAGCGCCGTGTGCTGGTCACTGGGGGCACTGGCCTCGTAGGATCCTGGCTGGTGAAGGAATTGCTGGACGCCGGGTCGCAGGTGACCGTGCTCATAAAGGATGCGGACCCGCAGTCTGAACTCGTGCGAAGCGGTGCGATGGGCCGGGTCTCGGTGGTGAACGGCGCGCTGGAGGACTTTTTCACGCTCGAGCACACGCTGAATCTGCACGAGCCCGAAGCTGTGTTTCACCTGGGCGCCCAGACGCAGGTGACGGCGGCGTACCGCTCCCCGCTCGCAACGTTCGAAGCGAACGTGCGCGGCACCTACAATCTCCTCGAGGGATGCAGACAACACCGTGACCTGGTCGGGCGAATCGTCGTGGCTTCTACGGACAAGGCCTACGGCGCCCAGCCGGTGCTGCCGTATACGGAGGAAATGCGGCTGGACGGGATCGGCAACCCGTATGATGCCTCGAAGGTCTGCACGGACATCCTCGCTCAGAATTACGCCCGCGCCTATGGACTGCCTATCGCGATCACCCGGTTCGGCAACGTATACGGGGGAGGCGACCTGAACTGGAACCGAATCGTGCCGGGCGCCATCCGGAGCGGCCTCCAGAACGAACGCCTCATCCTCCGAAGCGACGGCACGTTCACGCGCGACTACATCTACGTGCGCGACGTGGCACGCGCCTATATGCTACTGGCTGAGCGGCTCGACGACACGGGCGTGCGGGGGGAAGCTTTCAATTTCAGCACAGAGAGCCCGGTCTCGGTACTGGCCCTGCTGGGGCGGATCCAGGAAATGATGGGATGCACCCACCTGGCGCCGGACGTGCGGAACACCGCGCAGGCCGAAATCAAACACCAGTACCTCTCCGCCGAAAAGGCGCGCACGCGCCTCGGCTGGAGCCCGGCGTACAGCCTCGAACAGGGACTTCGAGAGACGATAGCGTGGTACGAGGGTTTCCTGAACGAGCGTCCCCCATCCCTTCTCCTTGTCGCCTAGACTCCGTGAACCAGAACGAACTTCGTCAACGCATCCTTGAGCTGGTAGCCGAATACCACGCGGCCGGAGAGACGCAGCACTTCGTGCCCGGTGTTTCGCCTGTCCCCGTGTCCGGGCGGGTGTACGACGCCGGAGACGTGGCACACCTTGTAGACGCTTCGCTCGACTTCTGGCTGACGACGGGGCGCTTCGCCGCCCGGTTCGAGCGCGCTTTCGCGCGGCTGCTAGGCGTCCGCTTCGCAATGCTCTGCAACTCGGGTTCGTCGGCGAACCTATTGGCCGCTTCGGCGCTGACCTCTCCCCTGCTCGGTGAGCGGCGGCTGCGGGCGGGCGACGAAGTGATTACGGTGGCCGCAGGCTTTCCGACGACAGTTAACCCGATCTTTCAGAACCGATTGACGCCGGTGTTTCTGGACGTAACGCTCGGCACGTACGACGTGGATCCGGCGCGGCTGGAGGAAGCGGTAGGGCCGCGGACACGCGCCATCATGCTCGCCCACACACTGGGCAATCCCTTCAATCTGGACGCCGTGATGGAGGTGGCGAAGCGACACGGGCTGTGGTTGGTCGAAGACAACTGCGACGCGCTCGGTTCGACGTACCGCGGCAAACTTACCGGCAGCTTCGGCGACCTGGCGACGGAGAGCTTTTACCCCGCGCACCACATTACGATGGGCGAGGGGGGCTGCGTGATGACGAAAAGTCCGGTCCTGAAGCGGGCGGTGGAGTCCTTTCGGGACTGGGGCAGGGATTGCTGGTGCGTCCCGGGCGAAGCCAACACATGCGGCAAGCGGTTCGACTGGCAATTGGGAGAGCTGCCTTGCGGGTACGACCACAAGTACACCTATTCTCACATCGGCTACAACTTGAAGCTGACCGACATGCAGGCGGCGGTCGGCGTCTCGCAGTTGGAGAAGCTGCCGGCGTTCATTGCCGCACGGAAGCGGAACTGGCGGCACCTGAGGGAGAGGCTGGCGCCGCTGGAGGAATTCTTCATCCTCCCCGAACCGACCGAGGGCAGCGACCCGAGCTGGTTCGGCTTCCTGTTGACGGTGCGGCCGGAGGCGCCTTTCACGCGGAACGCGCTGGTGCGCCATCTCGAAGAGCACAAGATCGGGACGCGGCTCCTCTTCGGGGGCAATCTGACACGGCAACCGGCCTACCTCGACATGCCGTACCGGGTCGTCGGCGACCTGACGAACACGGACATCGTGATGGACGGGTCGTTCTGGGTGGGGGTCTATCCCGGACTGACGGAGCCGATGCTCGACTACGTGGTCGATACTTTCTATACGTTCGTCAAGCAGCACACGAGCATAGCAGCCTGAGTGGCTCGGGCGGCATCACTACAGACACAACAACCATCATGTCAAGAATGGACATCTGCCGGGCATGCAAGAGCAGCAACACGTACCTGTTCCTCCCACTCGGAACGCACCCGCCTGCCAGCCGCGTGCTTGCCGCCGCGGAACTGGAAGATGAGGAGCCCAGATTCCCACTGAACACGCACGTGTGCCTGGACTGCGGGCTGATCCAGGTCCCTGATTTCATTCCTGCCGAATTCTTCCGGCACTACTTCTACGTGCCCTCCGCATCGGAAACCATGCACCGGCATTTCGCGAGCCTGGCGGGCTTGCTCATCGACCGCTTCATCACAGACCCGACGGAGCGGATCGTAGACATCGGCAGCAACGACGGCCTTTTCCTGAAGGCGTGCAACGACCGCGGCGGGGCGGCCACGCTCGGAGTCGAGCCGGCGGAGAACCTGACCGAGATCGCCAGAGCGAAGGGTGTGGAAGTGTACAACGAATACTTCACCCCCGAGACTGCCAGGATCGCACGTGAGCGGTACGGCCCGGCCAAGGTGATCACGACGACCAACACGTTCAACCACATCGACGACCTGCACGCGTTCATGAACGGCGTCGTAACGCTTCTGGACGACAGGGGCGTGTTCGTGATCGAGGTGCCGCACGCCCTCGATCTGGTGGAAAAGAACGAATTCGATACGGTGTATCACGAGCACCTGTCGGAGTTCAGCGTGAAGTCGCTCGTGGATCTGTTCACCTTCGTCGACATGGAGATTTTCGACATCGACCGGCTGGAGATTCACGGCGGCTCGATGCGGATCTACGGGCAGAAGAAAGGCGCCGGGTACGCCGTATCGCCAGAGGTGGGGCAGTGGCTCGCCCGTGAGCGCGAGGCGGGACTTTTCGAACGGGAAACGTACGACGCTTTCCGGCAGCGCGTGGAGGCGAACAAGCGCAGCACGGTCGCGCTCCTCACCCGGCTTAAACAGGAAGGAAAGAAGCTGGCGGGCTACGGCGCCCCTTCCAAGGGTAACACGCTGCTCAATTATTACGAGATCGACACGCGGGTTCTGGATTTCCTGGCGGACCGCAGCACCCTGAAGCAGGGACATTACGCCCCCGGCACCCGCATCCCGATCGTAGCGCCGGAGAGAATTCTGGAGGATCAACCGGACTACCTGCTCGTGCTGGCCTGGAACTTCGCCGACGAGATCATCGAGCAGCAGGACGAGTACCGGAAACGGGGCGGCAAGTTCATCCTTCCGATTCCGGAACCGACCGTCGTAGCGTGACAGAGACTCCGAGATGGATTTACGTGAGCGAACCGTACTGATCACCGGTGGTACAGGCTTCATCGGCTCGCATCTGGCCGCGCGGCTCGTGCAGGTGGGCGCTCACGTCCACGTGCTGGTGCGGCCGGGAAGCGACCCCGCCCGGCTGTCACCACTTGGAGACAGGATCCGGTTGCATCGCGGCGATCTCACGGATGCTCTGTCTCTACGGGCAAGCCTGGAGGCATCGAGGGCGTCGCTGATTTTCCACCTCGCCGGCAACACGCGGGGACGGCGACTCGATGCTGATCTGGGCCAACTGGACACGAGCGTTCAGGACAACCTCCAGGGCACGCTTAACCTCGTGCAGGCGGCCCACCACGGCCGCTCCGGCGTGGAGCGCCTCATCCGGGTAGGCGGCTTGGAGGAGTACGGGCGTGGGCCTGCGCCGTACCGAGAGGAACAGCGTGAGGAGCCCGTCTCGCCCTATTCGGCGAGCCAGACCGCCGCCACGCACTATTGCCGGATGCTCCAGCCTTACGTGGACTTCGACCTGGTGACGCTCCGGCTGGCGCTCGTTTACGGACCGGCACAATCGACGGCGTTTTTCATCCCTTCCCTGATTACGCACTGCCTGAGAGGACAGGACTTCGAGATGACGTCCGGAGAGCAGGGCCGGGACCTGCTCTACGTCGACGACGTGGTCGACGCACTGGTGCGGACCGCCACGGCACCGGGGCTGGCCGGGGAGGTCATCAACGTTTGTTCGGGGGTGGAACACACCATCCGGGAGGTTGCCGAAGCCATCCGGGGCATGACTGGAGGGACGTCCGAGATCAGGGTTGGAGCCGCGCGCGAGCGGTCCTCTGAGATCCTGCACTTGGTCGGCAGCAACGAGAAGGCGAAGCGGCTATTAGGGTGGTCGCCGACGACAAGCCTCCGTGAAGGACTTACCCGTTGCATCGCCTGGTACGAAGAACAGGCAGAAATCATCGGAGCTTTCCCCGTCTGATCGTTTTCGCGCCCAGCCGCCACGTGACATATGAGCATTACCCGTCATTTTTCCATACAGCTACGCAGGCTGAAAGAGAAGGCGAAGCAGGAGATACTCGTTCATCGGGTACAGTACCACAACCCTACGCTTCGATGCGATTACCCTACAGTTTGGAGGTACGCCTACGACGGGCTCGATGCTATCCAACTCGGACAGAACGTGTATGTCATGGCATTTACAGAGATCCTCGTCTACAAGCACACGCACCACAGTTCAAAGGAGGGTGGGCTGATTGTCGGAGATAACAGTGTGATCGCCACAGGGGTCAACCTCCGCGCGGCGGGAGGACGCATCATCATCGGTGAAAACTCGGGGATTGGCGAATACTCGGTCTTAATTGCCGCCAATCACGCTGTCCATCGGGGCGGCCTCTACTTAAAGAGTAGGTGGGACGAGGAACGTACGGACGTGGTCCTGGGAGACAACGTGTGGATAGGGGCTGGGTGTTACCTTCTACCCGGCTGCGAAGTCGGGGACAACTCCGTTGTAGGTGCGGGCAGCGTTGTGAACAAGAAGATTCCACCCAACGAAATTTGGGCAGGAGCGCCGGCCCGCAAGATAAAGGACGTTCCGTTCAGGGCCGCAGATGAATCCTGC
This sequence comes from Rhodothermales bacterium, assembly GCA_035699265.1. Classification (GTDB taxonomy): domain Bacteria; phylum Bacteroidota; class Rhodothermia; order Rhodothermales; family DASSAV01; genus DASSAV01. The sequence continues at coordinate 1,980 of DASSAV010000051.1, read as the reverse complement.
GACGGCGCCGTGAACCTGCATGACAGCGTTGAAGCAACACGGGCCGGCGAACTAGCAAATTAGCAGGAACACCCATTTTCCTGGAACTCACCGCCTACCTGCAGCCCCGTCTACACTGAAGCGGTTTTTGCCCTCTCAATATGGACGTTTCAAGCCCATCAGTTCCCCCGCCCACATACGAGCTCAGCGCAGAGCGGCTCAAAGGAGCGCAGGCCGCCGAGCAAGGGGCGAGTAGCAAAGCAGCGATGGGCGTGATGTTTTCCATCGGAGCGATCCAGGTTCTCATCATTCTGGTCAACATGGGGCGCGCCAAGTTCATGTCGGTTTATCTCGGACCCACAGGATTTGGGGTTATCGGTACCATCGATCAGGTCGTCTTGTCACTGGTTCAACTTGCCGGTCTCAGCCTCCCCTTTACAGCCCTGAAATTCCTCTCTCGTAGCCATAGCGAGAGCCATTCCCGCTTTCAGACAAGCTATTCAAGTTTTCTGCGCGGCATGGTTTCACTTTCTTTCCTGGCTCTTCTGATCGTCGCGGCCCTGCTTGCTTGGAAGCCTGCTCTCTTCGGTTCCGACCTCGTCCCCTACCGCGACATCGTCACCGTCGCCATCCTGACCGTGCCCGCGCTGATGCTGAACATTTTCTTCGTTCATACGCTGGCGGCAGCCCAAAAATCATCTATCGGCGCGCTCCTGAGTTTCTGCGTCACGTTCTGCCTGGCCTGTGCTGCCTGCGCCGGCGTAATGGCAGGGGGCATCCGAATGCTTTATATCGCCACGGCCGGTACGGGTGTCCTTACCACATTGGCCTCCCTCTTCTTTGTTCGGCATAGACTCAAGCTAAAAATTGCGGACCCTTTGGCGGGAATTGTCAGAGAGCTACGGAGAAGCCCAGAAGTTATCTCCTTCTCATTTATGTTATATGTGGCGCTCTCGGTCTATTCTCTAGCGATGCTCATTACACGCTACTTCGTCTTCTCACGCCTCGGCGAATTAGAGGCCGGTCTCCTCCAGGCACTTTTCGGGATTTCGCTTGCACTTGGAGCGGTACTAGGCCCCATGAACAACCTGTACCTGACCCCTCTCGTGAACCGCACGATACCTGACCGTGAGAAGCTGTTGGCTTCACATGGCTTTCAAAAGAAGATTATCCTGTTATTGACGGTCGTAGTCCTGCCTGCCCTCCTTTTCCCAAAGATTGTTCTTGCCGTCCTCTTCTCACCTCAGTTCTACCCCGCCGCAGGCGTGCTTTACCTGTTCATTCTGTGGCAGGTTCTTTATCAGGTCGTCAACGTCTACCAGCAGCTACTTATCGGACTGGACGATGTGCTCTACTACTCCGTTACCACGGCAGCAGGATTCGGTATCGCGGCTATTCTTTGTCCGCTCCTGATCCCTCCGCTGGGCCTTGCAGGCGCTGCGCTCGCCCTCATCTTTGGCATACTTATAAACGGGCTGGCCACAGCCGTCCGATTGCAGGTGAAGTTTCATGCCGGCATTCCGGCAGGTGTGTGGCAACTCATCCTCTATTGCCTGGGCAGTATCGTCGTTGCAGGATACCTGTTCAGTCAATTGGAACAATGGTCTCTGGCGGGATTTGCCCTTCGTATACTCTATGCACTTGGTTTTACGTTTCTGACTTGGCGTCTCCTAAATCAGGAAGAGCAATTCTTTTTCATCAGTCTTGCGCGAAGATTTCTGCCCCGTTGGAATTCATCTTCCCATCTTTAAGTATTTAGCGACAGGCATTCTTCTCACCAGACTACTTGTCTGCTCAAGCTATATCGACTATAACTTTTAACAGTGCATGACACGACTTGCCATCATCGGCCTGGGGGCCGTTACGCGGAATATCCATCTGCCTGCGTATGAATCTATGCGGGGTGAGGTGGAGGTGGTGGGCGGGTGCGACGTGAGCGCCTCGGCGCGGGAGGCTGTGAAGGGGCGGGTGCAGGCGGTGTTCGAGGATGCGGAGGCGATG
>DASSAV010000050.1:0-2706 GCA_035699265.1 Rhodothermales bacterium | reverse complement strand
GGAATCCCCGCGCGGTTGAGCGAGTGGCGCCCGAGACACCCTCCGCATGATCGCCATCGCTCACGCGCCGCTCGGTCGATGTGCGCGCCGGGAAGGGGATTCGCGGGTTTTGATTCGATGCGCCCTTCTTTGGTCCTTTCTTGGGCGAGCAAGAAAGGACATGCCCCAGGAAAGCACACCGCCGAAACGCCACATATCCCCAGACCACGAAGCACCCCCGAACACAACCAACCACTGACCACCAACAACTGACCAAAAGTGTGCAAAGTGTGCAATGGATGCCTCATGCTTGTTCTAGATACAGCAAACCTTCAACCTTCCAACCTTCAACTTTCAACCAGACCTGCGCCATCGCTCAGCCCTGCCCCTATTACCCATCATTCATTACGCATTACACATTCCTGAACCCCCGCATCTTCTCCCGCACATAAGCGTACACATCCAGTTTGAACCTGCCCATCCCAAGAACGCCGCAACGCATGCCCCCGGTCGAAACAGCCCTCCCCACCAACGGCTCCGAAACCCGCCCCAGGCCCAACCGCAACCTCGTCATCAGGGGCGCGCGGCAGCACAACCTGAAGAACGTCAGCCTGGAACTGCCCCGGCACAAGCTGATCGTGTTCACCGGCCCCTCCGGCTCCGGGAAGTCGTCCCTCGCCTTCGACACCATCTACGCCGAGGGCCAGCGCCGCTACGTCGAAAGCCTCAGCGCCTACGCCCGCCAGTTCCTGGAGCGGATGGATAAGCCCGACGTCGACCTCATCACGGGCCTCGCGCCGGCCATGGCCATCGAGCAGAAGACCGTTTCCAAAAACCCCCGCTCGACCGTCGCCACGCAGACGGAGATCTACGACCACCTCCGCCTGCTCTACGCCCGCGTCGGCAGGACCATCTCGCCCGTCAGCGGCGAGGTGGTGACGAAGGACTCCCCCCGCTCCGCCGCCGGCGCGCTCGACGCGAAGCTGGACGACCGCACCCGCTTCTATCTCTGCTTTCCCGTTCCCGAACACAAAAAGAAGTCCCTCAAGCAGGAACTCGAAGCCCTGCGCCAGCGCGGCTTCTTCCGCCTGCTCGTGCTGCCCACGGAGAAGCAACTGGAGAAAGGAGAGTCCGAGGAGATTCTGGACCTGAACGAGACGCCCCCGGAAAAGGTGAAGGTCGCGCGGGAACGGCTGCTCGTGCTGGTGGACCGGCTCGCCGTCAAGAAAGGCGACGAAGGCACCCTGTCCCGCATCGCCGACTCCGTCGAGCAGGCGTTCCGCGAGGGCGGCGGCCGCTGCGTCGTCCAGGTGCGCGGCGGGGAACAGTTGTACTTCAGCGAGTTCTTCGAACGCGACGGCATGGTGTTCGACGAGCCGACGCCCCACCTGTTCTCGTTCAACAGCCCCCTCGGGGCCTGCCCCACCTGCCAGGGCTTCGGAAGGGTGCCGGGCCTGGATCCCGACCTCATCATTCCCAACCCCGACCTCTCCATCCGCCAGGGCGCCATCGCGCCGTTTCGGACGGACAAATGGAGCAAATATTTCCGCGACCTGATTCGCGTCGCGGCGGCAGAACGCATCAACATCGACCTGCCCTATAGCCAGCTCTCCGAATACGAAAAGGAGATCGCCTGGAACGGCAAGGGCGACTACATCGGCATCCACGGCTTCTTCCGCTTCCTGGAGAAGCAGCAGTACAAGATGCACTACCGCATCTACCACGCGCGCTTCCGGGGCTATGCGCCCTGCCCGGAATGCCACGGCTACCGCCTCCGCCCGGCTGCCCTCTACGTAAAGATCGGCGGCCAGCACATCGGCGAGGTCTGCGAACTGACGACGCAGGACGCGCGCGCGTTCTTCGACAACCTGACCCTTACGTCCTTCGAGGAACAGGTCGCCGGCCGCATCCTGGAGGAAATCCGCAGACGGCTGCGTTACCTGGTGGACGTAGGCTTGGATTACCTCTCGCTCGACCGCCTCTCCCAGACCCTCTCCGGCGGCGAGAGCCAGCGCATCCACCTGGCAACCTCCCTCGGCTCGGCCCTCGTCGGCTCGCTCTACGTGCTGGACGAACCTTCAATCGGACTCCACCCCCGCGATACCGACCGGCTCATCCGCATCCTGGAACACCTCCGCGACATCGGCAACACCGTCATCGTCGTGGAGCACGAGGCGGAGATGATGCGGCGGGCGAACGAAATCGTCGACCTCGGGCCGGGCTCGGGGCGGTTCGGCGGGGAGATCACCTTCCAGGGCACCTACGACCAGATCCTCCGGGACGACGACAGCCTGACGGGCCAGTACCTCAGCGGCCGCCGCGTCATCCCGGTGCCAGAGACGCGCCGCCCGGTCGATCCCGAGCACGTGCTCGTCGTCGAAAACGCCCGGCAGCATAACCTGAAGCGGCTCGACGTGACCTTCCCCCTCGGCATGATCGTCTGCGTTACCGGCGTGAGCGGCTCCGGCAAGTCCACCCTCGTCTACGATACCCTCTACCAGGGCCTGCAACGCCTCAAAGGGCAGCACGACAGCGAGGTCAAGGTGGGCGCTCACGATGCCATCCTCGGCCACCAGCGCATCGACAGCATCGAGATGGTGGACCAGAGCCCCATCGGCCGAAGCCCGCGCTCCAACCCCATCACCTACATAAAGGCATTCGACCCCATCCGCGACCTGCTGTCGAACACCTATCAGGCACGTATCCGGGGCCTCAAGCCCGGCTACT
>DASSAV010000049.1:0-7670 GCA_035699265.1 Rhodothermales bacterium | reverse complement strand
CCTCATCTCCGTACTGCCCGGCGTCCGGTTGTGCGCCGATGCCGACGCCGTCGAGGACGATAGTGACGAAAAGCACGCCGGTGTGGAGCTATCCAATGATGGTGCAGGAGCCCGACTCATACGCCTCTCGGAGGGCTTCGGTGGCATCTGCACGGAGGGCATCCGGGCCGTCGTGATGGTCTGCCATGACGGCGATCCCGATGCTGACGCCACCCTCCAGGAGGCCGGATTCCTCTGAGAGGTTCTGCTGGAGATCCAGCGCCCAGTCTTGCACGTCGTCGACACCCCCCCGGTAGAACGCGCCGAAAGTAAGCTCACCGAACCGTTCTACCCGAAATGCCTCTGTTTCTTCCGTCTGTTTGTTCAGGTAGGTTTCCAGTTGCCCCTCGACGTCCAGCACTGCTTCTGGTCCGCTCTCCGCAATCGACTCGGCTCGGTTCAGGTGGACGAGCGCCAGCGAGAGGGGCAGGCTTTCGGCCCGCGCGTGCCGCATCTCTTCTGCGATGATCTCTCGGCGCGGGCGCGGCTGTTCAGGTTCTGTCTCGGTCTCCTCGAGGTCTTCCTCGTTGCTCGTATCGCGCGTGTCTAGGATCGTGCCCAGCACACCGGCGAACTGAGCGAGCAGCTCTCGCTGGCGGCGTGTTCCGAGGCCGCCCTCTTCCATCGTGTCCGCTGCCAGGATAAACTCCAAGTCGCCGTTCTGGTGGGGGACCGGCGCCAGGGCGATCTGCCGGACGGCAATCGGCTCGAGGTAGTAGCCGAGGTTTTTGGTCGCGAGGCCCTTTTCACCGACACGAAGCAGATTCACGCGCTTGCGCTTCTTCTTGGGGGGCAGAAGGGCCTGCTTTGCGGTGAACTGTCCGTGGCCGCGGGCATATGCGTTCTTGCTGACGAGAGCCTCGATGTTGTACCGGTTTGCCGTCTCGGTGAGCTTGAGCAGGCACACCGTGGTCGCGCCGATAGCCGCCTGGACGGCATGCAGGAAAGGCACGAGCATGTCCTTTTTCAGTCGCTCATCCGTGGCGTGCGCATCGGCGACCGTCTTGATATGCACGGTCGGTGCAGATACGCCGTACATCCGCTGGGCGGGTCCCTTCTCTGCGGGTTTTGCGGGGCCGGCCGGGCGTGCCGTTGAAACATCCGCTTCGTCCGGGTCAGCCGTGTCGGGTCGGGTCGGCGGAGCGCCTTTCGGACGGATCTCCATGATCCCATCCGCCATGAGATCGTCCCTCGTGCTCTTCTCGGAGGTGTTGCGCGGCGACTCTTCCGGCCGGGAGCGCCGGAACAACCGCCCCAGTGCCATCCCCACGATCCCCACGAATAAGATGGCGGCAATGGGGTAGAAGAGTGGTTGCTCCAGGATGATCGCGAGTGCCACGGCTAGGAAGGCGATGAGAATGATAAAGACACGCAACATACTGCTTCCGGGGAAGTGTCGCGTTGGCGGCGGGAGCAGATTGGACCGGTCCGGCAATCTAGTCCGGCTGGTAAGCAAAGTCAACTAAAGTGTTCACGTGTTCGGGTGTTTACGGGTTCAAGAGTTCAGTGAATCAGTGTCAGTTGTTTATGGTCGGTAGTAGGGGCGGTGCGGAACCGATTTTTGTCAATTGCTGGTGTTCGTTGAGGGCGTAAAACGGACGGCGTCGGCCAGGACGACGCCGCGGGCATGGTCCGTTCTGAATTCTACGTAAGCAGGTTGCGTCCTGTCGAACTGGAAGGTGCCCAGGCAGTGCCATTCTTGCGGATTTTCCTGCATATTGATGGTGAATGGAGTTGAGCCGCCAGCATGCCGGACTGTGATGCTGGCGGCTTCGGCCAGCTTCCGGGTGGTATCGCCCAGGGCGGGCCAGTAGATCCATACGTCGTAGGCGCCGCTCTCGGGGATGTCGGGCTTGAAGCGGACGACGGAGTCGGCTCCGAGCCCTTCGTCGGATAGCACCGTGGGGCCGTAAGCGCCATGCACCTCGCGGGCGTCCAGGCGCTTCCAGTACGCCGTGATCTCTACGTGGGTAGCATCCGCGTCGTCCACGATCACCTCCGGTGTACTGCCGTCGGCGAGCGGGTTGCGGACGAGCTCGGCCTGGAGTGCCGGGACGTCTATCTGCTGGACGGCTACCTGTCGGTCGATGGCCAGGGAAGCGGCGACGGCGGCAGACTGGCCGAGCACCATGAAGACCGGCTCCATTCGGATGGAGCCATAGGCGATGTGAGAAGCCGAAAGGGCGACGGGGACGAGCAGGTTGGTGGCCTCGGTGCGCTTGGGTGTGAGGGCGCGGTAGGCGATAGGGTATGGGTTTACCTTGACCTTCCCCTGGCGGTCGTCCGCAGCCCAGCCGCCGACCTGCACGTCGCCCGCATTCTTGACCTGCCCGTCCACCACCAAGCGGTCCGTGTTGTGGGAATCCATCGCGTAGGCCGCCATGCCGACGCCGTCCGGCACTACTTCCTCACCGGTGGAGTTGTGTTCGGTCATGACGTAGGCACCCACCATCCGGCGCGCCTCGCGGACGTAGAGCTGGTGCGGCCAACCCTGCGTGTCCAGAAACTCGTCGCGGCAAAGCCCCCACGACTGCATTTCCTCGCGGATGTGCTCGGGGACCCGTTCTTCGTGGGCCAGGAAATAATAGAAGCCCATCTGATAGTCGATGTGGTCCTGCCAGATCTCGGCGCGGCGGTTGTAGCTCGCTTCCGGGTACTCCCAACTGTTGCCGATGTAGTCGGAGGACAGCGGTCCGTTGTTATTCCAGTCGGTTTTGCCACCCGGCATGTAACCGATGTTGACCAGTTGGTCGCCCAGGTTTTTCGGGGGGCGCGCGGCCATTGACCGGAGGAGCAGTTCGTACCGGCTGGAATCGTAGCGGGCGGGTCTGGGAATGGGCACGCCCTTGCCGTCCATCTTGCAGAGACACATGCGGAAGTTGTAGGCCTGGACGTGCTTGTCGCCGGACCCGATGGGTGCTATGCCGACGGCTGTAATCTCAGGCAGCAGACCACTGGATGGGTCTCCGGGGACGACGTACGGGTCGATTCCGTCCGGGAACTGGTGATGAGTGAACATCTGAACGCCGTTCAGGGTCTCGTGGTAGACCGAGTTGGCCTCGCGGCCCACGGTATACGACACACCGGCCTTCGCCATCAGGTCGCCTTCGTACGAGGTGTCGATGAACTCCTTTCCCTGAATGACGAGGTCGGGCGGCTTCGGCGCAGCGCCTGCGTATTCGAGGGTGATGCTTTCTATGCGCGTGCCTTCCTTCCGTACGCCGGTAATGCGACGGGAATAGAGGACTTCGACGCCGGCTTCATCCAGGTAAGATTCGAACACCTGCTCGGCCACGTGCGGCTCGAACGTCCAGGCTTCCGGCTTGCCGTAGACCTGCCCGACGCGGCGGTAGAAGTCACGTGCCAGGCCGGTGATGGCGTACTTGTTGCCGATGTCGGTCTGGCCGAGTCCCCCGGACGTCATCCCGCCGAGGTGGCGCCCCGGTTCGATCAGCAGGACGGTCTTGCCGTATCTCCGAGCCGTGTACGCAGCGATGACCCCGCTGGACGTAGCGCCGTACACCACCACGTCGTATGTGAGCGGCTGTGCCTGTGGGGCGTTCCGGAAGCCGAGGAGCAGGAGGAGGGAGAGGAAGGGTATGACCGAGCGGCGAAGCAGGGGAAGAACCATGGAGGGCATAGTACAGAATGGGCTCTTAAGTAAAAGCGAACAGGTACGTCTACAAGATCATTGGACGGAGACAATCCTATGACAGCGTGCGAAGTCCGGCGGCTTCGTAGATGGAGAGGATAGCGGCGAGGCTGCGTCGGCCTTCCTGCCCGTCCGCCATGGGGGGACGATCCTCCCGGACGGCCTGTATGAAGTCGGTCACGATCCGGGTGTGGCCTGTGGCCGCGATGCCGCGCGGATCGCCGCCTGCGCCTGCGTCCGCCGGGGAAGTGGCTTCGTAAGGTTCGACCTGGGCGCTCTCCGGACGGGCCAGCACCCATCGCGTGACGGCCTCTCCTTCCACCTGGATTCCACCGCCGGTGCCGTAGATCTCGATGCGATGGGAGAAGCCGGGCTCGGCGGTCGTCGTGGCCGCAATCGTGGCCACGCTGCCGCTGGTGAACTGTAGGCTGGCCGCCGCCACGTCCTCTACTTCAATCTCACGGTGCAGGGTAGCTGCGAAGGCATTGATTTCTACCGGGTCGCCCATGTACCAGAGGAGCAGGTCGATGATGTGGATGCCCTGGTTCATGAGGACCCCCCCGCCGTCCAGTTCCCACGTGCCCCGCCATTCCGCGGAGTCGTAGTACGGCTGGCCTCGGAAGTAGGGGAGCGTGACCACACCGAGGGTGAGGCTCCCGAGGTCGCCCGCCTCGATGGCGTCGTGGACACGGCGGAAGAGCGGTTCTGCACGCCGCTGGAAGACGACCCCGAGCTTGACCCCGGCGTTCCGGCAGGCCGCGATCATGCGGTCGGCGTCTTCGAGCGAGAGCGCGATTGGCTTTTCGACGAGGATGTGCTTCCCGGCTTCGGCCGCTGCGACAGTCTGTTCGGCGTGCTGGCCGCTGGGCGTGCAGATGCAGACGACGTCGATGTCGGGCCGCTCCAGCATCTCTTCCTCGCTGATGCAGGGGGCGCCGAATTCTCGGCCGATGGACTCGAAGCGGTCGGGGTCGTGGTGGACGACGGCGGCAAGTTCCGCGCCCCGGTCCCGGTTGGCCAGAATGGCTTCTCGATGGTAGCGCGCGACCATGCCGGTTCCGAGGATGGCGAAGCGGACCGGGCTATCTGAAAGAGGCATGCACTGTGAAGATTTAAAAGGGGTGAGAGTTGCACATATGTCACAATCTGCCTATATTGAAGCGCTTCCAGTGCCCAAAACAGGGCCGGAAGGGCGGAATGGTTTAACCTGTCCGCTCACATTTCGGCGGTATGCGATTCTTGCATCTGCCCCAAGATACGTTCCTAACCCAATCAGGCTCCATTCTATGAAGACGCACGTTCTGATCGGAAGTCCGCACAACCTGTTTGTTTTCGATTACGAGCATCACGGCATGGGGAGCGCTCCCTTTACAGGGGATGCGGCGCGCATTCTGGACACGTGGGTGCCTGTGCTACGCAACACGTCGGTTTCCGGGTCGACCGGAACGCTCTTCCGCCGCCCCGACGAGCAGCGTTCGGCCGTCATCATCGGTGGAAAACGAAACGCGGCTTGATCGTCAAGCAGTCCTGAGACAGTTGCCCAGCCCCCTCGAACGCAATAAAGCCCGAGAAAACACCGCGCTTTTCCTCGGGCTTTTTGCTGTTGGTGCCGGGTCGATCAGGCGAAGGCGCGGTCGGTGCCTTTCCGGTAGGGGACGTCGCCGTCGTAGCGGCCGGGGACGGCTACGTAGCGGAGCTCCTGGGTGGCGCCGGCCTCCGACGTGTAGTAGCCGGCGATCGTCAACTCCTTGATCATCGGGAAGAAAGGCCGAGGCTGATCGTCCCCCCGCTGACCGGACTGGCGGGTCTGCTTCGCCTCTGCTTCGAGTGTCTTGAGGAGGGCGGTTTGCTGCTCGGGCGTGTTTTCGACGAAGCTGCTGCCGTTCTCTTTCCGGGCGCGGTCCTCGAAGGCGGCCAGGCCCGTCATGAACTGCTCGCGCTCTTCGGGGCGGTAGCCGCCGGTGAGCAGGGCATCGATGAACTGATGTACGCCGGCCGCGCGGGCGCCAGGCGTATCCGTCTCCGGGATGATGAGTTCGGCGATGGTCGCCACCAGTTCACCCTGATCGGAGGTAAGCGTCTGGAGCGGCGCGCCCTGCACCGACTTGCAGCCGGAGAGGACGAAGGAGGCGACCGAGGGTGTGACCGCGCTGCCGAGCATCAGGCCGACGGCTTTGAGGGCTTCTCGTCTATTCATGGTTCGTTGTCCGATGTCAGTAGTCAGTTGACTGTGGTTTGTCGATCGTTGCGGTGAAACCCGACAACTGACGAGGATCAAATATTGCGTTTCTTAAGCTCGTTCACGGCGTAGTCGGCCGCACGGGCGGTGAGCGCCATGAACGTGATGGATGGGTTCTGGCACGCCGAGGAGGGGAACGCGGCGCCGTCGGTGACGAACACGTTCGGCACCTCGTGCATCTGGTTCCACCCATTCAGGACGGACGTCTTGGGATCCTTTCCCATGCGGGCCGTTCCCGTTTCGTGGATGCCCAGGCCCATTTCGGCCCCGATCTCGCCCTCCTTGTAACGGTCGTAGGAACGCACGTTCGTGGCGCCGCAGCGTTCGAGCATCTCGGCCATGGAGTCGGCCATGTCCTTGCGCATGGCGAGCTCGTTGGGCCCCCAGTCGGCGTTGAAAATGAGGAGCGGCATGCCGTATTCGTCCACCTTGTCCGGATGGAGACGGACGTGGTTTTCGTAGCGCGGCAGGGTTTCGCCGAAGCCGGTCATACCGATATGCCAGGGGCCGGGGTCTCTCAGGGCTGCCTTGAGGTCGGCGCCGAAGCCGTCCACGTTACGCCCCCAACCCGCGCGGGAAGCTTCTCCCTCAATGCCATAGCCGCGCATGAAATCCATCTTCGTCTGCGCGCTGATGTTGCGGTAGCGAGGGACGTAGAAGCCGACAGGGCGATTGCCGAAGTAGTAATGGTCCTCGAAGCCGGGCCACTCGCCGCGGGCGCCCACCTTAAAGTGGTGGTCCATGAGGTAGTGCCCGAGCGCGCCGCTGGAATTGCCGAGGCCGTCGGGGTAGCGGGAGGTCTTCGTGTTCATCAGGATGTGCGTGGAACCCAGGGTAGAACCGCACAGGAAGATGAGCTTGCTACGGAACTCGATTTCCTCTTTCGTCTGGCGGTCGACGACGCGGACGCCCACGGCCCGGTCGGTGTTCTCGTCGTAGATGATGCTCGCGACGACACTATCCGGGCGGATGGTGAGGTTGCCCGTCTTCGCAGCTGCCGGCAAGGTGGAGGAGAGACTGCTGAAGTAGGACCCGGTGGAACAGCCGCGCCAGCACGGGCCGCAGTAGTGGCACGGGAGGCGGTCGCCCAGGGGTTCCGTGATGTGGGCGGCGCGGGCGATGGTCACCCACCGCTCGGGGTAGTTCGCGCGCACCTGCTTCCGAAACTCCTTCTCGACGATGTTGAGTTCCATCGGCTTCTGAAACTCGCCGTCGGGAAGGTGGGGCAGGCCCAGCTTCTCGCCGCAGACGCCCGCGAACTTCTCGACATAGGAATACCAGGGTGCGATGTCGGCGTAGCGAATGGGCCAGTCGACGCCGACGCCTTCCCTGTCGTTGGCCTCGAAGTCGAGGTCGCTGTAGCGGAAGGTGTAGCGGCCCCACATGATGGACTTGCCGCCAACCCGGTCGCCGCGCACCCACGTGAAGGGTTTTTCCTCGATGTAGGGGCTCTGGTCGTCCTTGAAGAAGAAGTGGGCTACTTCCTCGCTGATGAAGCCGGTGCGTTTCTGGATGGCGTAGTGCTTATCCACGTACTCCGGGTTCATGTTGCCGCGCAGCCCGAACTCCCACGGCGGCTTGTGCTCGGTGATGTAGCTGGTGCGGTGCTCGGCGGGAAGGCCGCGTTCGAGGACGAGGGTTTTGAGCCCCTTTTCGGTGAGTTCTTTCGCGGCCCAGCCTCCCGAAACGCCTGAGCCGACTACGATGGCGTCATACACTTCGGGAGATTGGGCGACGTTT
>DASSAV010000048.1:0-6150 GCA_035699265.1 Rhodothermales bacterium | reverse complement strand
GCCTGCCGTCGTCAGCGGCAAACCCATCCCGCACCACATGCGGAACGGAACGTGCGCCGACGGGGGATGGGGTTCGCTGCACCCAGGGATCAGCTTTCGGATGAACAATCCGAGATCCCATGGTTAACACGCGCAAGCTCTTCCTCGCCCTCGCCCTCCTCTACTTCGCCTTTCTGATCATGCCGGGCTGAACCCCGGCGCCGTCGGTGCAGGCGGCGGGTATGGCATTCGCCTACAGCGCGCTGCTTCAATCCACCAGCAGCGCGGATCGGGCGAGCGTCTGGAGTTGATGGTCCAGCAGTTGGTGCAGGCGTGTCTCGCCGGGATCGACGTCTTCTCCCTGCGCCTGCTCTGCGGCCCCGGAGAGATTGCCAGCGCCTCGACGGGCGATCTCCTCCAGCAGGCCAGTGCGGGTGCGGGTGCCGTCCAGGAGGGGCAGGAGTTCGTTCTGAAAGGGTGTGAGGGTTACCCGCTCGTGCTTCACGTTGGTCACGATTCGGCCTTCCCGCGCCTGGAGGCGGGCGGCGGCGATGGCTGTGGGGCAGTCGCTCACCTCCAGGGCATACGCCGGTTCAAACGTATGCAGCGTCACGAGGCGGCTACTACGGCTGTATGCTTTCAGCAGCGCCGCGCCCAGCCCGAGTGCCTGCCGGTGGATCTCCTGCGGGCTAAATGCCTGCCCCGTCTCACGCTCCAGGGAAGCAGCGCAGTGCTCGACCAGGTCGCGGAAATGCACCCGGCGCGGCCACGCGGCGATCAGGTGCCGCATGGCCGCACGGACGAGGGGATGGCCCGTCTCCATCGCCGAACCATCCGCTCCGACGAACCGGTCGCCCCCGGCCTCGGCCCCCGCGTCATCGCTGCGCTGGAGCGTGGCCGGTGAAGCCACGTATAGCTGCATGAGCCGCTTCGGGTCGAGCGTGCGGACGACGGCGGCCTCCCGCCGGCAGAGGAGCGTCCGGCGGAAGGACCGGTTGTGGATGAAATCCAGGTATTGTTCGAGTTCGACGATGTCGCCTGCCAGGCGCAGGAGAAGCGGGCGGTGTTCCGGCGAAACGCTCTCCGGGGATACGCTGGAAAAATCGGTTTCCACCAGGTATTGCAAACCGTGCCGGGCTGCTTCCTCCACGAACTGGTAGAAATACAACGGTACGTTAACCTCACCGAGTTCATTGTGCAGGAGCAGGGCGTCGCCGAGAGAGCCCTGTACCTGCATCCCATCGTGGAGGAATGCGTCGTATGCCTTCAGGAATGTGGCGTATGGCGTCTCCTCATCTGATTGGGTGTCCGCCAGGAAGCGCACCACGCCCCGCGCAGACGCCGCCCGCCGCTCCGGGTCGGCGATGGTGCGCGTATGATAGCGCATCACGTCTCGGACGGCGTGCATCTGATGCCAACCCGGATACGTGTTGTAGCTGACGTAAGCCACGCCGTTCGGCGAGAGGTTCTCGCGGCAGATCTCCAGGATCCTCTGCTGTACCGGGCGGGGGACCCACGAGTACATGCCGTGGACGATGATGTAGTCGAAGGGCTCGTCACCCGGCGTCACGTCAGCCACGTCCTGCGCCTCAAAGGTGACGTTGCGCAGGCCGAGGGCGCCGGCATTGGCGCGGGCGGCCTCAATGTGCCCGGTGGACAGGTCGATGCCGACGAACTGACTCGACGGCAGGCCGGACGCCATGGGGATCAGGTTGCCGCCACTGCCGCAGCCAAGCTCCAGCACGCGGCACTGCGAGACGGGAGCAGGCTCCAGGCCGAGCAGGAAGGCCAGGGTCGCGAGGCGGTCCGGGTGCGTCTGCGCGTGGGAGATGCCGGGGTAGGCGACTTCGTCGTAGCTGGTCTGTGTGTCGACGCCCTGGCCCTCACCCGCGACCGGGTGCTGCATGCCTGGCGGGAATGCGGGGGCGGGGCGTTCGCGTCCGATGGGCGTTGCTGGCATAGCCGGGCTCCGGATAGGACGAATGGCTGTCGGGTGGCGGGGCCGGTTTGCCACCAGGGCGATGTTCGTGTTCAACACAATAGCGAAACGGCCCGTATTCCGCCATAGCAGGCGCCCAATCCTTGCACAGGCACGCGCGGGCGGCCCGGGAATTTCGACAGGGTTGGCACCGATATTGCTTGCCCGGAACACCTTGTGAAATAACGAAGATGGGGCCGGTCGGTGTGAACAACACGTAACGTACACGATTGGAGTCCGTCACGCTGAAAAGGTGAAATTGCCGGCGCGGCCCATCGACCGCACAAAGCGCAGGAACGTTACAACTGTGCCCCTGAATCGGAAAGTTTGTCCCAGTTCATATAGACGCGGAAACGCCGCGTTGCATGGCCATCAACTCGAATCGCTCCACGGTCCGCCCTGCGGATGCTCCCGAACTGCTGCGCCGCTCCATCGAGTTCGTCATCCCTGAGCGGGGGCGCCTCGCCGGAGTGGTAGCCCTTGCCTTGTTGACCGCCGCGCTCGGGGCCGCCGAACCGCTCACCCTCAAGTTCGCGCTAGACGAACTCAGCGGCAGGCAGTCCATTCCGGCCTTCGCCGCCATCGTCGCGGGGATTCTCCTCCTGGAGCTCGCGCGCGCGGTCCTGACCGGGCGGCTGAGCATCCTGGCGTGGGATCTGCGCATCCGGACGGATTACCGCGTGCGCGAGCGGGTGCTCCAGCGGCTGACCGCACTCCCCATCTCCTTCCATCGCGGCGGGAGCGTGGGGGGGACCATCAACACGATCAACCAGTCCATCCAGGGCTTTCTCAACACTCTTACCGAAGTATCGCTCAACATCGTCCCCGCGGTCGTTTACCTGGCGCTCTCGCTCGTCGCCATGTTCCGCATGGAATGGCGGATGAGCCTCATCGTGATCGCCCTGGCCCCCCTGCCCACACTGCTCGGCATGTGGGCCGCCGGCGAGCAGGCGCGCCGCGAGCGGTATCTCCTGGAGACGTGGAGCCGCCTTTATGGCCGCCTCAGCGAAGTGCTCACGGGCATCCTCACCGTGAAAGGCTTCGCGCAGGAACACGCGGAACTGGACCGCTTCCTGACCGGCACGCGGGAAGGCAACGCGGTCGTCCTGGCCGGGACGCGGCGGGACACCATCAATGCCAGCGCCCGCACGTTCATCACCACGCTGGCGCGCATCGCCGCCATCGGCTTCGGGGGCTACCTGGTCATCGTGGGCCAGACCACCATCGGGACGCTCTTCGCCTTCCTGGGCTACATCAACGGACTCTTCGGGCCGGTACAGGGCCTCACCAACGTTTACCAGACGCTGCGGCGGGGCATGATCGGCGCTGAGGCGATCTACGAGATCCTGGATCAGGAGGACGCCGTCGCGGACCTTCCGGGCGCCTCAGACCTGGGCCGCGTATACGGGCAGGTTGCTTTTCAGAACGTCCGCTTCGGCTATTCCGAAGGAGAAGAGATCCTCCACGGGATCGATCTGAAGGTAAACCCGGGCGAAACCGTCGCGCTGGTGGGCCCGAGCGGCGCCGGCAAAACGACCCTCGTGACGCTGCTCCAGCGCCAGTACAACGTCACGGGCGGCGCCATCCAGATCGACGGCAAGGACATTCGGAACCTGAAGCTGCACGCCCTCCGGCGAAACGTCGGCGTCGTCTTCCAGGACGTGCATCTCTTTAATGAGACCGTCCACGACAACATCGCCTACGCCGTGCCCGGCGCCACCCGTGAGCGGGTGGAAGCCGCCGCCCGTTCAGCGAATGCCCACGATTTCATCATGCAGCTTCCCGAGGGTTACGACACCGTCCTGGGGGAACGTGGAAGCCGCCTCTCCGGGGGGCAGAAACAGCGTATCGCCATTGGCCGGGCATTTCTCGCGGATCCGCCCATCCTGGTGCTCGACGAGGCCACCAGCGCCCTCGACGCCGAGAGCGAGCATTTCGTCCAGCAGGCGCTTCAATCACTCTCCTACGGGCGTACTACCATCGTCATCGCCCACCGCTTGTCCACGGTTGTAGGAGCCGACCGGATCGTCGTCCTCCGCGACGGGCACGTCGAAGCCATAGGCCGCCACGACGACCTCATGCGTGAGTGCGACTACTACGCCCGCCTGGTCCGGCACCAGGCCAGCGGCTTTCTCACCGGCGACCTGCGCGTGGATGCCCTCGCGGCGTGAGCATCGTGCGTGAGCGAATGCAAAGCGGGGTGGTCCGATGAAGGGCCACCCCGCTGTTGTTCTCCTCACGTGCTGTGGCTTTCTACGCCCGCCCGAGGAGCTGTTTGAACCGTTTCAGGTTGGCGTCCAGTGCCTCGAAGGGCGGCGTGCCTTCGCGCTCGTATTCGATGATGAACCACTCCGTCCCGGCCGTCGTCTCCATCAGGTTGATGATGGTTTTCCAGGGGAGCTCGTCATCTCCCAGGAAGGCGTTCGGGTTCGACTTCGAATAGGGCTTGATGTGGGTGGTGACGGTACGTCCCGGATTGCGGCGGACCAGGTCCACGATCTCCACTCCTGACGCCTCCATGGCGTTGCCGGTATCGAGCTGCAAGATGACGTCCTTCCGGGTGTTGTCGGCGAGGATGTTCCACGCCATCTCACCGTCGTACCGGTTGAATATCTCGCTGTGGTTATGGTAGCCGATCCGCATGCCGTGGGGCTGGAGCTTTTCGGCGACCCCGTTCATCGTGTCCGCGAGCTTCAGGATGGCGTCCTTGTTCTCGTACTGGCTCTTCTTGAGCGAGCGGACGATCAGGTTGCGGTTGCCGGTGGTCTGGTTGAACTCGATGGTGGCAGGCAACGCATCCCCGAGCATGTCCTCCAGGTAGATGTGGGTACCGGCGGCCTTGAGGCCGTTGTCGTCCAGCAGTTGGCGCAGCTCTTTTGCAGAGCGGTCGAAATAGTCCGCGAACTCTACCCCCTGGTAGCCCATCCGGGACAGCCGGGAAAGCGCGCCGGGTAGATCCTGGGCGGCCTCTTTGCGCACGCAATAGAGCTGCACGGCTATGGGGATATTCGACTGGCCGAAGGCCGGTTGGATCTTCATGACACCCGCCGCTGCAATGGCGCCGGTCGTTAGTTTGATGAAATCGCGACGGGAGACGTTCTTGCCGATAGACATACACAACCTCTCGTTGTGATCAGCGGCGTGCAGCCCGTGTGGCTGCGTGCCGCAGGAATGGAAACGAAAACGAACGAGGCGGATGCGATAGTATCCTCCTCAACCCGAATGAAAGCGCTTCTGTAAATTAGTGACTTGGGGGATGCGGGGCAAGCAAAAAAAGACAGGTGCGCCCCGCTCCTCACGCCTAGCGCTATCTCCCGGTGCATCAATTCAGGTATACCCCGACTTCTCCCCTCTTCGCGTTGAACTTGCCGGCGACCTGGACGTGTAGACTGTCCGATTGATCTCTCCGGGGATCCCCAGCATTGATGGCATCCATGACAAACCACCCCTCCACGTGCCCCGAATCCGACGACACGACATTCAACGTGCCGGACTGAGCCATGAAACGCGACACCTCATCTTTGTACTCGGTATAGCCACCCGAAAACCGTCCACCGCGGTCGCCGAATACCGCTCCGATTTCGTAGGAGCCCGGTGCTGGCGGTTCCTCACGTGTCGCTGTGAGATCGATCGTGTATAAGGCCAGGGAGTCGCCGTGATCATCTATCGCATCAAGCTCGATCGAGAAGATCGGTCCGGCGAATCCTTGGATCACAAAGAACATGGCCTCCCCATTCATCGAGTGCTCCAGGTCCCCACTCACGGTAGTAGACATCTGACCGGGCTCCAGCCCCGTCGATCCATCAGGCGGGCCGTTTTCCTTCGCACCGGTCGGAGTTTCGCAGGCGCTCAGGATCGCGAGCGCAGCGATCAGGAATGATCTTTTCATGCCGGCTACCGTGAAGCAATACGACGGGTTACGCTCGAAGATACCTCACGTTGGATGCTATAAAAAGGCATAAATTGGGGCACTTTCAGGCCAGGAATGCCGATCCGGTCCTGCGTGCACGCCGAAGGATTCCGAACCAGACCTATCGCTTCATTATGGCCCACCCCTCGTACGTTCTCCATCACGCGCGCATCTACACGGTAGACCCGGACCGTCCCGCCGCCGATGCGATGGCGGTCGACGGCGAGCGGATCGGGATGGTCGGATCCAGCGGAGACGTGCTCGCGGCCTATCCGGATGCCCC
>DASSAV010000047.1:0-18137 GCA_035699265.1 Rhodothermales bacterium | reverse complement strand
CGGGGCACGAAGGGTGAAGCGATCTGCTCAGCCCGATTCAGGTTACCAGTTGAGCACGTCCTCTTCTCCCAGAAGCTCCTTCAGGTGCCGTTCGATGACCTCGTCGCGGGCGGCCTGGCGCTTTTGAAGCCGCTCTTGCTGTTCCTTTAGCTCTTTCTGGAGTTGCTCCGTGCGTTCGCGGCGGAGAGCCAGTTTCTGGTCGAATTCCTTGTTGAGCTTCTCGCGGAGGTCGCGCTCCAACCGCTGGCGCTCGGCGCCTTCAGCCTCGCGGTATTTGCGGGCGAGTTCTCTGGCCTCTTGCTCCAGGCGTATGGTTTCAGCATTCTCACGGGCCAGGAAGTCCACGTCTCCGAAGAACGGCCCGAAGTCTTTCATCGGAAAGTCCTTCAGGCGGAGAACTTTCAGTTTGTCCCGCACCTCTTCCGGTGACGGCACCTCGAAGGTATCTCCGGGCTGGAACTCGAAGCGCATCGGTGCCTTCGCGGACGGTACCTGGCCGTGCCGATTCCGGCTGAAATAGAAGACATCGCCGGGGCCGGGGTCGAGGTGGAAGGCTTGCACGCCTTCATTGACGACCTTGCCGTTCACGGTGACGCTGCCGTCCTCACCGACGACGATGGTGATCCGCTGCCCTTTTTCGGTGGAATCGGCGCGTTCCTGGCTATCCTGAGCGGCGGCGGGTGAGGAGACGAAACAGAAGCAGGCCGTGACGGCCAGCAAGAGCAGCCCTGTGCGGCCTGTGCGGTTGATCCCTTTCATGGTGGTGCTCATCTGGTTATGTGATCTCACGAGGTGTTGGGGCGGGTGCCGTCCGCCTATTCATTCGGTGTGCCGGAGCCGACCAGCTCCCGCAGGCGCTTTTCGACGATCTGCCCGTGTAACTGCTCACGCTGGTCGAGCCGCTGTTGCAGGTCATCGAGCTGGCCCTCGAGCTCTTCGATCTCCCTGCGGCGGTTTTCCTGCTTCAGGCGAAAGATCTGCTCGAGCCTGGCCCGAAGCTCGGCCTCACGCTGCGTGCGCTCCGGACCCCTGCCCAGACTCCGAACGCGGGCAGCAAGGGCGAGCGATTCCTGCTCCAGTTGCTGCTCCTGCACGAGGCGGTCGTACAACGCCGCGTCGGACGCCCGCACGTCGTGCAGGTAGCTCCTGACTTCTATCTTCGGAAGTTGCCGGGCGGCCTGGGCAGCGCGCGCGGCCTGCATGCGCAGGATCTCAGGCAGCGTTATGAAGCGCAGTTCGTCCAGGTCCGGGCCGGGATACTGGAGGCCCGTGCCCTCTCCCAGTGTTACGGAGTGCAGCCCGAATGTCGGAACCCCTTCGGATAGACGTGCCTCTTCGAGCCGCATGCTCAGGTTTTGCAGTTCGCGCGCCTGTTCCTGCAATACCTCCTGGCCCAGCGAGGCCGCTGAAACGTCCGGATGCGGCGTAAGCGGCTCGAAATGGAAGGTGAACGTCTGCATCTGTGGTTCGGGCATGGTAAACGCGCGGTCGAACCCGGATGCGAACGGAAGTGCCTGAAACTGCGTATCGGTTGCGGGATCGACCTCTACGAGCTTCTGCCCTTCCAGCCGGTACAGCCTGCCGCCTACCTCGACCACCGGATCGGCCTCTCCGACAAACCGGAACTGAAGCGTGAGGTTTGCCGGGTCGAACGTGCCTGGAAGCTGGTCCGGCGACACCTGCTGGCCGTCGATATAGACCTTTCCGGCCTGCACGGAGAGCGTACGGA
The DNA here is from genome assembly GCA_035699265.1 of Rhodothermales bacterium. Taxonomy (GTDB): domain Bacteria; phylum Bacteroidota; class Rhodothermia; order Rhodothermales; family DASSAV01; genus DASSAV01. The sequence continues at coordinate 16,408 of DASSAV010000047.1, read as the reverse complement.
CCGATTGCGCGTAGCCCTGCCCGAAAGCAAGCCCGAGGTAGAGTACGAGCCCACTCAGCAGAACCACTCTGATGAGCCGGTTCAATGACTCGATGTGTATTGACATGACGCCTGATGTTTTTCGATTAGTAATCCCAATCGGTCACCTGCTGGAAACCGTTCGCTATGCCTGTGTTGCCGGATGTGAGGATGGGCTCGCCCCAATCCGTACTCGTGCTCCGAGCCTCCACGAACCCGATGCGCCGGTGTAGTTCTCTCACTTCTGCAGATTCGTCCCACTGGAGCGCGACGGGCGTGGGGCGATGCCGGTCCACTCGCCGGGCTTCGGCCGGGGAGGGCTCGACAGCCTCTTTCGCCACGGACGCGATCTCCGACACCATGACAGCCGGATCGTCGACGACCTCCGACGCCGGCGGAACGGCCGCAGGCGGAGCCGCTTTCGCCACGATTGGAACGTCACGGGAGGCGGCAGGGGCGGAAACCGGCTGGGATCCTCGTCGGAAATACCCCAGCCCGACGGCGAGGATGACGAGCAGCACGCCCAGCACGCCGGATACGCCCGCGAGCCGCATGCGGCGCCCCCTTCCCGACGGCCTCGCCGGGCGGTCCTGGCGCGGGGTCATTCCGGCCCCGGACGACGCGGCCGCTGCCACGACGGCATCCAACACCAGGGCGTCCGGTCGCTTCGGAGCCCTGCCGTCCAGGTAAAATTTGACCTCGCTCATCGCCTGGTACTCACGGCGAAGGCCGTCGTCCGCCTCTATCATGGCAGTGAGTTCTTTCGGCTCATCTGCCTCTCCGAAGAGGTGCTCCAGTATGGAAAGCTTTTCTTCCATGTCTTTATGGTCCGTCCCCTATGGGTTTGCTACCTCTGCCAGTGGCTTTTTATTCGATGCCAGCATGATCTTGCGCAGGTTGAGGAGCGCGTAGCGCATCCGCCCTAGCGCCGTGTTAATGGAGCAGCCCGTCAGTTCGCCGATCTCGCGGAACGTCAGTTCGGCATCTTGCCGCAACAGCAGCACCTCGCGCTGCTCGGGCGGCAGTTGCCCGATACATTCATCGAGCCAGTCCGACTGCTCGCTGCGGTGCAATGCCTCGTCTATGGCGGGTGCGTCGTCGGGCAGCAGCTCCCAGAAGGAGAGGCCATCCTCCCCCGCCGTACCGGAGACGTCCTGCCACTTCTTCCGGCTGCGCAGGTGGTCGAGCGCTGCGTTTCGGGCAATGCGCATGACCCACGCCAGCCATCGGCCCTGCTTCGTGTAGCTCGCCCGCTGCCGCTGCATGGCCGCGATCACGCGGAGGAAGGTCTCCTGAAACAGATCGTTAGCCGTCTCCCGGTCGCGCACCATGCCCAGCAGGTAGCCGAATATCCGCTCCTGATGACGTTCCACGAGCAGGCGGAACGCACGATGGTCGCCCCGATCGAGATAGGCCGCTACGAGCTGTTCGTCTGACAAATTCATCCGGATGATGCTACTGCTCAACGCAAGCGACGGAATAGCCGAGCCACATCGCCACCGGCACGCTCACCATATTAACGCCGATGGGAAACTGATTCGTATACACTGTACGATCCAGGCCGGGAAAGTTTGCGCACCTTAACAGGTCGGCAGACAGGATTCGGCGATTCGTGGAAACGCACCCATGTGCAAAGCGTCCCATGGACCTACTGTACTTTACCTTTGCAAACAGATGACGCATACTACGCGGGTATCCAGCAAGGGATACATCAAAATACCTGAAGATATTCGTACGGCGCGATCCTGGAAACCGGGCCAGGAATTGGAGGTGATCGAAACGGAGCAAGGTATATTGCTTCGACCCCGTTCACCATTTGCCCGCACGCAGTTGGACAATGTAGCGGGATGTCTGGCATACAGTGGATCGCCGATTCCGGTTCAGGACATTAACGGCGCTCTAGCCCTCAAACGCAAGGAGTGACGGTCGCTTCGCCCCGCAGATCTTCGATTCTGCCCATACGAGCGCCCGAAACACCGCCCCTGTCCGTGCGTTCGGCTTCTCTGCTTTCCTCCAGCGGTTCGAACATGGAATCATCCAAGCGCACGGCACGAGAAACGGCCACGGACGGCCAGCCTGATCGACATACGTTCGGTTTCGAGACCCGGATGCTCCACGCGGGGCATGTGCCGGACTCAGCTACGGGGTCGCGCGCGGTGCCGATCTATCAGACCACGTCGTACGTTTTCGAGGACCCGGACTATGCCGCCCAGCTCTTCGAGCTGAAGCAGTACGGCAACATCTACACCCGCATCAACAACCCGACGACGGCGGTGTTCGAGGAGCGGATCGCATCGCTGGAGAACGGGACCGGGGCGGTGGCGACGGCCAGCGGCATGGCCGCCCAGTTCCTGACGTTCATGACGCTCCTGGAACCCGGCGACGAGATCGTGGCGTCGGCCCACCTCTACGGCGGCACCCATACCCAACTCGTCCACACGATCAAAAAGCTGTCGGTGACGACGCACTTCGTCGATCCCTCCGACCTGGACGCCTGGGAGGCGGCGATCACGCCCAAGACGAAGCTGCTGTACGGCGAAACGATCGGCAACCCACGGGGGAGCATACTGGACGTCGAGAAGCTGGCGGCGCTGGCGAAGGCGCACCGAATCCCGCTCGTCATCGACAACACCTTCGCCACGCCCTACCTCTGCCGCCCGATCGACTGGGGGGCGGATATCGTCGTGCATTCGGCGACCAAGTTCCTCGGCGGGCACGGGACGGCCATCGCGGGCGCCATCGTGGAGGCCGGAAAGTTCGATTACAGCCGTTACTCTACGATCTCCCTCCCTTCCCCCTCCTACCACGACCTGCGGTTTTACGATACGTTCGGCCACTACGGCTTCCTGATGAAGGCGCGGGCCGAAACGCTGCGGGATACGGGGGCATGTCTGTCGCCCTTCAACGCCTTCCTGCTCATTCAGGGGCTCGAAACGCTATCCATCCGCATGGACCGGCACGTGCAGAATGCGCAGGCTATCGCCAGCTATTTGAACGAACACCCCCAGGTGGAGTGGGTGGCCTACGCGGGCTTGCCGGACAGTCCATACTACGACCTTTCGCAAAAGTACCTGCCGAAAGGACCGGGGGCGGTGTTTTCGTTCGGGCTGAAGGCTGGACCGGACGGGGCGCGGGCGACGGGAAAACGGTTCATCGAGGCATTGCAGCTCTTCTCGCACCTCGCCAACGTCGGGGACACCCGCAGCCTCGTCATTCATCCCGCCTCTACGACCCACCAGCAGCTCACCGATGAAGAGCTGGCGACGGCTGGCGTCACGCCGAACCTCATTCGGCTATCCGTTGGACTCGAAACTCTGGATGACCTGATATGGGACCTGGACCAGGCCTTTCATGCGACATCACGCTGAACTCGGTACTCTCCCCTGAACTCCAGGCGAAGTATCAAAATCCGGACGTGATCCGGCGGGTGCTGCGTGACACGCGAACGATTGCGATGGTGGGCCTGTCTTCGCACGCGCAGAAGGCGAGCCACTTCGTGGCGACCTACCTGCAATACGAAGGTTATCGGGTCATCCCGGTAAATCCCAACGTAGACGAACTCCTGGGCGAGAGGGCCTACCCCGACCTCCTGAGCATCCCTGCGGACATCCGAGTGGACCTGGTGGACGTTTTCCGCCCGGCGAACGAAGCACCGGAGATCGCGCGGCAGGCGGTCGAGATCGGAGCGAAAGCGCTCTGGCTGCAACTGCGGATCGTGAGCCTGGAAGCCGCAGCGATTGCGGAGGAAGGAGGGCTGGACGTGGTGATGGACAAGTGCGTAAAGATGGAGCATGGCCGGTACAACGGAAGCCTCCACTGGGTCGGGATGAACACGGAGATCATCACGGCAAAGAAGGCGCGTCGCTGGTACTGATGCCAGTTCTACAAAACAAGGTCCAGCACCTGATGAAGGCGTTCCACACCGGTAGCCTCGATGCCATGGGGCGGCGTGCAGCCTTTCAGGTTGTTTTTGGGGACGATGGCGCGCTCGAAGCCGAGTTTGGCGGCCTCCTTTAGCCGGGCATCGAGCTGGCTGACCGTACGGATCTCACCGCCGAGGCCGACCTCCCCGATTAGAACAGTCCGGGTATCCGTCGGAACGTCGCGGAAGGAAGAGGCCACCGCCACAATCACGCCCAGGTCGACGGCAGGCTCTTCCAGGCGAACGCCGCCCGCTACGTTGACGAACACGTCGCTCTGCGAGAGGCGGACCCCTTCGCGTTTTTCCAGAACGGCCAGGAGCATCTGGAGGCGGCGGTAATCGAAGCCGGTGGCGGTCCGCTGGGGCGTGCCGTACGAGGTGGGCGTGACGAGCGCCTGAATCTCGACCAGCACGGGCCGCGTGCCTTCCAGCGAACAGACCACCGTAGAGCCACTGATGCCGTAGCTCCGCTCCGAGAGAAAGATCTCGCTGGGGTTGGCGACCTCGCGCAGCCCCGCGTCACGCATCTCGAAGACACCTATCTCATTCGTAGAGCCGAAGCGGTTCTTCACTGCACGGAGAATCCGGTAGGCGTGGTGGCGGTCGCCCTCGAAGTACAGGACGGTATCCACCATGTGCTCCAGGACGCGCGGCCCGGCGATGGTGCCCTCCTTGGTGACGTGGCCCACCAGGAAGGTAGACACGTCCATGCTCTTGGTGACCTGGAGGAGTGCAGCGGCGCTCTCCCGCACCTGGCTCACAGAGCCGGGTGCGCTCTGCACGTCCGGCCGGAAGATCGTCTGGATCGAGTCGACGATCATCACGTCCGGCTCGATCTGCTGGGCGGCGGCGATGATCTCTTCTACGTTCGTCTCCGCGAACAGGATGAAGTTGTCGGTGTCCACGCCGAGGCGCTGGGCGCGCAGCTTCACCTGGCGGGGAGACTCTTCCCCCGTCACGTACAGGATGCGACGCTCGGGGAGATAGCGGCCCAGTTCCGTCATGAGCGTGCTCTTCCCGATACCGGGGTCGCCTGCGATGAGGCTGAGGCTTCCGTGCATGATGCCCCCGCCCATGACCCGGTCGAACTCAGCGACGCCCGTGAGCAGGCGCGTTTCCTCGCCCAGTTCAACCTCTGAAAGCGTGACGGGCTTTCCGGTGAGGGCCGCGTTTCGGGCGGCAAGAGAGACGCGCGCCTTGACCGGCGCCGTCGCAGCTTCCTCCACGAAAGAGTTCCATGCTTCGCAGCCGGGGCATTTGCCCATCCACTGAGCAGTTTCGTGCCCACATACTTGACAAACGTAGCGTGTTCTATTCCGCGCCATCTTATTTTAGGGTTCGGAGTGCATCCGCTGGATCCTCGGGCCTCGATCTGGAACGATCCGATCGGCAGTCAGGCAATGTAGGACACAGGGCTGACACAGAAGCGTCATATTCTCAATTGTAACCAAAGCTGTTACGGCAATCATAACCAAGTCTTCATCTTCAAGGGCATCTAAAGAATCCAAACCTGCGTACACGGTCCGGCGGAACGAGGCCCGACTGTAATTCCCTCTGTAAATGGCAGCCCTGACGCAACGTCTTCTTAATCCTGCCCGTGAGTTGGGCCGTTACAGCCTCCTCCTGTACCACGCAGCGACGTCACTGACAGAGTTTGGAACGTACCGGCAGAACCTGGTCACCCAGATGGTTCGGATCGGGATCGATTCTCTGCCGATCGTTTCCCTCGCTGCGGCCTTCTCGGGAGCGGTGACGACGGTGCAGACCGCCTATCAGTTGACTTCCCCGTTCATTCCAAAGACCATCATCGGCTCGATCGTAGCCCCTTCCATGATCCTGGAGTTGGGCGTTGTGGTCACGGGATTTATCCTGGCGGGCCGTGTCGGTGCACGCATCGCGGCTGAACTGGGGACGATGCGCGTGTCCGAGCAGATCGATGCCTTGGAGGCCATGGGTCTGAACTCTGTGGCCTATCTGGTGATGCCCCGCGTGCTGGCCGGCATGATCATGTTTCCCGTGCTCTACGTGGCGGCCTGCTTCGTCGGGATTGGCGGCGGCATTCTGACGGCGCAGGTTGGCGGCTATCTTTCCAGTGGCGAATTTATACAGGGTGCCCGAGATTTCTTCACCCCGTTCAGTGCTTATTTCGGCCTGATCAAGTCCGTCACGTTTGGTTTCATCATCACCTCCATCGCGTGCTACAAGGGTTACTACACGCAGGGAGGTGCAGAGGGGGTCGGCAAGAGCACCACACAGGCGGCCGTGATGAGTTGTGTGTTCATCCTGTTCGCCGACCTGCTCCTGGCTACCCTGTTACTTTAGCCTCCATTAATGGCGGCTGTCCTTATATGATAAAGATCGAGAACCTCTACAAGAGCTTCGCCGACAAGCCCGTACTCAAGGGCGTCTCACTGGAGATCTACGACCGGGACACCATGGTGGTGATCGGCCGCTCCGGCTCCGGCAAGAGTGTGCTGCTGAAACACCTCATCGGACTGCTGCAGCCTGACCGCGGGCGCATCCTCGTGGACGGCATCGACATCAACAAAGCGAAGTACCGGGAACTCCGCCAGCTTCGGAAGGATTTTGGCGTGCTGTTTCAGGGCGGCGCCCTCTTCGACTCCATGGACTCCTTCGACAACGTGGCCTTCCCGCTCCGCACCTTTGGAACGATTTCCGAGGACGGCATCAAGAAGCGGGTCCACGAGTGCCTGGATCTCGTGAACCTCCCCGACGTCGGGGACAAACGTCCTTCAGAGTTGTCTGGGGGCATGCAGAAGCGTGTCGCGCTGGCCCGCGCCATTTCGCTGGAACCCCGCTACATTCTCTACGATGAACCGACCAGCGGGCTCGACCCCGAAACCTCCAATACCATCGACGAACTCATTAGAAGGCTGGATCAGCAGCTCAACGTCACCTCCATCGTGATTACCCACGACATGCACTCGGTCCTTGCCATTGCGGACCGTATTGCATTCATCCACGAGGGTGAAATCCGCTGGACGGGCACTGTGGACGACTTGCACAACGCAGAGGACGAAGTGCTGCTCGCCTTTGTCAGGGCGAACGAGTACCAGATTGGAGATCCGTCTGAAACGGCAGATCTTTCGTAGCTCCTTTCCGCTACCCCTCACATTTATCGAAGCGCAGCCCTATTATTGGCAGGCCGGCCTTCCACTGGCTTCCAGTCCCTGGGCTGTGCTATATCGGATCATCACCCATCCGTTTCTGAATGAGATTTAGCAACGAACTTAAGGTCGGCATCGCCATCATCGCTGCCGCGGTCATCTTCATACTGGGTGTTCGCTTCTTCGCGGACCTGCCGCTGTTCCGAGGAACCTACCCCCTCCAGACCGAGATGGCAGACGCGAGCGGGCTCACCAAAGGAGCCGCCGTGGAGGTTAGAGGGGTACGCGTAGGCGCGGTCGATAAGGTCGATCTCTCCCAGCAATCCAACGGGGTGCTGATCCAGTTTCACATCGACAATGGGATCGTCGTGCCGACCGGCTCGCACACCGAGATTGCGGGCTTCTCAGCCCTGGGGCAGGTGCGGCTGGAGATCGTGCCGGGGTCCGGCGAGACGCCCGTAGAACCCGGCGGCTTCATCCCCAGCCAGCAAAGCAATGCGCTCGGCGAACTACAGGAGAAGGCGCCGGAACTTCTGGAGCGCGTAGACACGCTCCTGATCGGCGCCAACCGGTTCTTCGATCAGGCCGAGCCTGCCATCAATCAGGTGCAATCGGCCTTCAACCAGGCAGAAACGAGCTTTGAACAAATCGGAAACGCAGCCAACCAGGTAGGCGGCAATGCCAATCAGACCGTTGCTATACTGAATGATCTGCTGCGCAATCCAAACGGCGACATTCGGATGACCCTGGCCAATTTGCGTACCGCCACCGAACAGGCGAATGGCATCCTGCACTCCCAGCAGGCCCGCATCGAGGGCATCCTGACCGATTTGCAGCGATTCTCCACAGTCGCGGGCAACTTCGCCGAGACCAACCAGGATTCCATCGGCGTGGCGGTCAACAACCTGAATGCCACACTTCGCAGGCTCAACCGTAATCTCGCCTCGCTCGAATCGACCTCGACTAGCCTGGACAGCATCATGGCGCGCATCGACCGGGGTGAAGGCACGGCAGGCCTCCTCATCAACGACCCCAGGCTGTACCAGAACATGGTGAGCCTGACCGAGAATCTGAATGCACTCGTCCTGGACGTGCAGAAGAACCCGAAGCGGTATTTGAAGAACCTTTCTCTCGTAGACGTTTTCTGACCGGATGCCGAGCTACGACGACGCGCTTCAGCTTTTTCACGAGTGGACGCACTCCGAGAGCCTTCGCCGGCACGCCTATGCGGTGGAAGCCGCCATGGAAGCGTACGCCCGCCGTTTCGGGGAGGAAGTGGAGCTATGGCGAATCACCGGCCTGCTGCACGACATGGACTATGAGCGGCATCCTTCGCTCGAAGAACACCCCTTCGTCGGGGTGCGCATACTCGAGGAGCGAGGATACCCGGAGATCGTGCGAGAGGCGATCCTCGGCCACGCCGCCTACTCCGGCACACCCCGCACGACGCGCCTCGCCCAAACCCTTTTTGCGGTGGATGAACTGGCCGGGTTCATCACGGCGGTGGCCTACGTGCGCCCGACCGGGCTCGGAGGCCTGACGCCAAAGTCGGTCAAAAAGAAGCTGAAAGACAAGGCGTTCGCCGCCGCCGTCAGCCGGGAGGACGTTCGGCAAGGCGCCGAGGAACTGGGCGTTCCGCTCGATGAGCATATCGAGAACGTGATCGCGGGCATGCAGGCCCACGCGGATCGGCTGGGGTTCGGGCCTGCCGCCGCATAGGGGTTCCTCTGGGGAACGGGACGGCGATGTGCGGGTGAACAGAGCAACAGTTAACCTACCCCCTTTACCTGCGTTCGGACGAAGCCAAGACCCACATGCCGGATAGTCCCGCGAAAGAGCAGGCGGCCAACTCGAACGGTTCCCAGGCGACGCCCCCGCCGAAGGAAACTGCACCGGGGCAGGCTCAGACGCTGCCCGAAGCCCGGGAGAAAACGCTGGCGCGGGCACGGGACCTCCGCGCCTTGCTCGCCATCTACATTCGCAGGCACCTCCCGCCCACCCCCAGAGCGCCGAAAGTCGTCGAGGCGCCGCCCAAGATGACGGGCTCCTATGCGCGCTTCCTCATCTTCTTGCAGATCATCCCGGCGCTGCTCGTGCTCGTGTTCGTCGCGTCCTTCTTCTGGGATTTCGAGGGCGTGGTGGTTACGTCTTTCGGGCAGCGCCTGAGCCTGGAGGGTCTCCTGCGCATCCTCTCCGTAAGCGGCCTGATCGGCTTCGGGACCAACTGGCTCGCCATCGCGATGCTGTTCCATCCCCGCGAGCGCCGCCCCATCTTCGGACAGGGGCTCATCCCGGCCCAGCGCGACCGGGTGATCTATCAGCTCGCCAGGGCGGTCTCCGAGGAGCTCATCAATGAGGAGATCATCAAGCGGAAGATCGAAGAGAGCGAGGTCATCCCCCATTACCGCGAGATGGCGATGGGCATCACACGCGCCGTCCTGGAGGACCCGGATTTCCGCCGGGATACCAAGCGTCTGGCAGCCGAGTACGTGGATGAGGTGCTCTCTTCAGAGGAGGTACGCCGGAGAATCATCGACTTCACCATCGAAAAGGTGGAGCAGCACGCCGGGCAGGGCCTCGGCGGCATCGCGCTGAAGACCTACCGCTTCCTGAACGAGGCCGACTTCCAGCGCCGCATCGACGGGGCCATCCGCGAAATCCCATCCTCTCTGGACGGCGCGTTCGACGGCCTCGACCAACTCCTGGATCGGATGCCGGAAAAGATCGAGGCGCACAGCGAGGAGATCGAGCAGTGGGTGACCCGGATCGTGCTCGGCTTCGTGGAGAACCTGGACATCTACGAGATGGTGGTTTCCAACATGCGACAGTACGACGAATTGCGGCTGGAGGCGCTCCTGAAGAACTCGGCCAACGAGCAACTCAACTACATCAAATACCTGGGCGGCGTGCTCGGCGTCATCGGCGGGCTGGTCATCTGGAAGCCCCTGCTATCCCTCGTGATCTTCGGGGCTCTCGGAGTGCTCCTGCTCGTCCTGGACCGGGTCTTGTACCGAGCGCCCGCTGCCCGCCCGCTACGTTGATCGGGGGGGACCGCCTGACAGTGTGTAGGCGAGAGACCGTTTTGAAGAGATAATGTGCGCTCTGCTCCGAAAGGAATCGGGGGCATGTCCTATATTCCTTTCAGCAGTCGCCTCTCACTAACGCAGCGTCATTTGAGGTCCACGGTCGATGAGCATTCAGGAGCCTCTCGTCGAGTATAGCCAGCTTAGCCTTCCCCTATCGGACACCCGCCGAACAGAATCCGGTACATACCACGACGCGCTGCTTTCTCTGCTTAAGAGCAGCCTGGACTTTCACGATCAGGACAGCAAGTACGCGTCCCACAATTTTCACTCGTTCCCGGCCAAGTTTCCGCCCCAACTCCCCCGAACGTTCATCACCCATCTGACGGAGCCGGGAGAAACTGTTCTGGATCCGATGGTCGGTTCGGGCACGACGGTTCTGGAGGCCTACCTCACGGGCCGGCGCGCTGTGGGCTTTGATATCGACCCGCACGCACTCCTGCTGACGAGAGTGAAAACGACTCCGCTGAGCATTCCGCATGTGCTGGAAACTGGGGCTTGCATCGTCGCGCGCGCGCGCCACCTCACCAGCCACGAACGCCCTCAGCTAAAACAGGTACTCGCAACACGGTGGGATGCGAAAACGGCTGCTTTCATAGACTACTGGTTCGCTCCTGAAACCCAACTCGAGTTGGCTGCGCTCCTACTCGAAATCGAGAAGGTTTCGGATGAAACACTGCGAGCCTATTTCGAGCTGGCTTTTTCCGCCATAATCATTACCAAGTCCGGCGGCGTCTCGCTCGCTTTCGACCTGGCACACACCCGCCCGCACAGAGCCAAAGTAGTAATCGACCAGGATGGTGCGGCGATTCTAGGCTCGGAGCTACGCACAAGCTCTAATCCCCGCATTAAGCTGTTGACGAAAGTGCTGCGCTCTGCCATTGATGAATTCGATAAGCGAATGCGCCAGAATGCGACAGGACTCTCGGAAACATCAGTCGAGAATGTTGCTCCTCGGCTCAGCTACGGTAATGCCCAATCTCTACCCCTCCCAAACGCCTCGGTCGACCTCATCGTCACCTCACCCCCGTACGTCTCGAACGCAATCGATTACATGCGGGCGCACAAATTCTCGCTCGTGTGGCTTGGTCACCCTATCGATGCTCTCAGCACGAAGCGAAAGGAGTACATCGGCGGCGAAGTCACCAGCAATTTCGCGTACGAGACTTTACCCAAGTTCACCCGTCGGATTGTGGATGAGATCGGCGACCTGGATCAGAAGAAGGCCCGTGTAGTCCATCGCTACTATTCGGAGATGACGCGCGTTCTGCGTGAGATGCATCGCGTATTGAAGCCTGGGAAGGCAGCAGTGGTCGTCGTAGGCACGTCCATTGTGCGAGGACGCGATACGGAAACCCAGCGTTGTCTTGCAAATATCGGTCGGAGCATCGGCTTTGAGGTGCCTGAGATTGGTGTCCGCCACCTGGATCGGAACCGCCGGATGCTTCCCGCTGGCATGAAGGTGGATCGGGGTTCCCAGATTCAGCAAAGGATGCACGAGGAGTACATAATCGGACTCTATAAACCCGTTCCCTGATTCTTGCGGCAATTCACCCGATGACTTTATCCGAACACAGAGAAGAATATCACAGGCAAATCTGCGAATCCATTGTCAGAACGAAGACCGGCAGGAAAGGAGCTTACCCGAACTTTGCCGACGGTTCCAACAGCTCCAGCATTCAGATCGCCACGGCTATCATAGACCGGCTGGGGCATCCCATTGGTAGCGGGACAGTCAAGGAGCAAACCGCCGGTGGTTTGTTCGAACTCGTTACGGAGCGATTCGTCGCCAGGACTTTTGAGCTTTTGAAACACTTGCGCCCCGGCAAATGGTCATATGGAGTTAAGCATGTCATCTCCGACTTCGATCAGTTCGAGCATCTGGCAACGATCGAAGGCATCATCAAGCGAAGAAAGGAGTTGGCGACCGCACTGGGAAGCGATTACATCGTAAAGCCCGATATCGTCGTTGCACGCTGGCCGGTAAGTGATGACGAGCTTAATCAGGGTAAGGTTGGGCTCGACGAATCAAGTAGAGTCGCTTCCCTTGCTCCACTTCGGGAGCGCAACCAGCATGTCGTCCGACCCATATTGCATGCAAGTATCTCATGCAAATGGACGATCCGAAGTGATCGTTCTCAGAACACCAGGACGGAGGCGCTAAACCTCATTCGTAACCGAAAAGGGCCACTGCCACACATCGCCGCTGTCACTGCCGAGCCTCTCCCTACGCGGCTCGCCGCCCTGGCCCTCGGTACAGGTGACCTCGACTGCGTCTACCACTTCGCTCTGTAAGAGCTTCAAGAAGCGCTCACGGCCCTCGGAAATGAGGACCAGCTTGACATGCTGAATCTGCTCATCGAGGGCCGCCGCCTGCGCGACATTAGTGACTTGCCCCTCGACCTCGCTACTTAACGGCGCAGTTCCTCCTTTTGGACCGTCCCGCTACTGGTTGCGGTGGGCGCGGAGCACCTTCGGGTCGCGCGTGGTTCCGAACACCTCGCCGCACCGGGTGCAACGATAGGTAAGTTTCTTCGGAGTACCGGATGCGCCGTTAAAGAGCATGAACCAGGACCAGAAGCCGAAGGTCGGATCGGCCTGGACCAGCGGGTGACCCCTGTCGTGCCCGCACCGGCACCGGTGGGCAGCCTCCCCCGGTTGACGGTCCGGGCGGTGGGACGCGCCTGCGGCGATGTGTGTGGGCGGATGGGTATTCATAAGCGGTTGCATTTTGACAGGCAGTCTTACCCCATGTATTCCACCGGGTTCGGCTCCGTGTGTTAAGATTTTACGCTCATGCCGGTCCGGACGGGCCGTTCTGCAGGCACTACAGGCACAGTCTTTTCCATGCCGGTAACGAATGGGACACCATGCTGTCACTCCGCCTTCCCTATCTTGCAGGCGATCAGACCGCTGGATTCAGCCGGATCAGACATCGTCATGGCAATACCGGACTACGCCGAAGCATACGACGAATGGCAGTGCGACTTCCCGCTCCGGGGGCTCGCCCTCTTTGAAGCGCTCGCCGACTCCTTTTCGTTCGACGACCTCATGTCGGCGGCCGACCGCCTGGAGATTCCAAGCCTGGAGGCCGTCGAGCACCTTCGGATCATGATGCGCGAGCAGATGGTTCAACTCACCCGCATACGCTTCTCCAAGATGGGCACGCGCCCGGCCTATAACCGCAACGCCTTGCGCTGATGCAGACCAACCGGCCCATATTCCTCCCGGTTATCGGATGAAGACGAGACAGGAAGCGCCCCTCATCCTGCCTCCGCGAGAGGAAACAGCGCCTCCCCACCCCGATCTTCACCGCCTCCGCGTGGTTTCCTGGAACGTCTACCGCAACAACTTCCCGGAAACCATAGAGGCATCTTTGAAGCACTTCGTCCAGGACTGCCGGCCCGACGTCCTGCTGATCCAGGAGGCTCCCGTATACGAGGTCTCGCACTTCGCCGACATGGCTGTGTTCGACGGCTACTTCAAGATTTACGAGCCGATGTACGTCGTCAACCGGCCCGCGCAATCGTCGGATCTAAGAAGCGTCGGACAACTGACATTCTCGCGGATTCCTTTCACTACGACCACCGCCTACCTCCTCCCCCCCATCCGGCTTCGGTTCTCCAGGTCCAGCCCGGATAGTCCAGTCGTGCGCCGGGTGGCCCTCTATACGCGCCTCACCCTGGAGTCGGGCAAGCGCGTCGGAATCTACAACGTCCATCTCGAGAACCGCGCGCTTCCCGAGGGCCGCTACAAACAGGTCCGGCACCTGCTGAACATCGTCGAGAACCAGAAGGACGACGTAGTGATCGTCGGCGGAGATCTCAATACCTTTATGACGAAGACATTCGAGCTCTGCCTGCGCCTGTTCACGAAGGCCGGGTTCCGCGACGTCTTCCACGACGACCGCCTGAGACTCCTGCCGAGACTGGACTACTTCATGGTCCAGGGCGTCCGGAGCGCGGAGCCCAGGCGCTTGAAGGGCAGCGGCTCCGACCACCAGCCGATCATGGCGGACGTTACCGTGTGACGGGTCAGCGGACACGCTGACGGGACTGCACCAGACGAGTACCCTGCGTATGGACCTACCCTTCCTCCCTTCCTGGATCGTCTGGGTCGTCTTCATCATCGGTCTATATGCCCTCATCATCGAAGGCTTGAAGGTGTTCTCGGCTTTCGGACGCGAAATGAAGGCCCCGCACACGAGTTCGTCGCAGCCGGGCCCAGGCACGATGGAGTTCGTGCAGGCGCTCGCCAATGCCGTAGCTGCCCCCGTGGGGACCGGCGGAACCGTGCGGATTCTAAACGACGGGGACGCATTTTACCCGGCCCTGTTCGAGGAAATCCAAAACGCCCGCCACAGCGTCCACATTATGACCTATATCTGGCGCAAGGGCGAGCTGAGCGACCGGCTCTTCGGCGAGCTCGTCAGGTGCGTCGAACGCGGCGTAGAGGTGCGCGTGATGATGGACGGCCTCGGCAGTGTTTTCGCGCCCAGGAAAGATGTCGACGCATTGCGCAAGGCAGGCGGCCAGATCGGGATCTTTTCACCGCTTACGTTCGCGGAGATGATCCACATCAATCACCGCAACCACCGCCGGGCGTTCGTCATCGACGGGCGGATCGGATTCACGGGCGGCATCACCGTGGCAGATCAGTGGCTCGGCCATGCGCAGGACACGGACCACTGGCGCGATCTCATGGTGGAGGTGACCGGTCCGCTGGCCCACACGCTCCAGTCTACCTTCGTCCAGCTCTGGATTAACGTGACCGGAGAAGTGCTGACGGGGCCCAAATACTACCCGGAGATAGAAGCACCCATCGCAAATCCGGAGATGCTGCACGTAGGCGTCGCCAGTTCACCCAGTTCGGAAGTGCAGCCGCTCCTACACTTTTTCTGGTTCACACTGCACACGGCGCATACGAATATCTACATCGCCAATGCGTACTTCTGCCCCGACCGGCACTTACGCGGCGTCCTGATGGACAAGGCCCGGAAGGGGCTGGACGTGCGCATCATGGTGCCGGGAAGACACACGGACAGCCCCGTCGTCCGCTGGTCCTCCCATTACTTCTACCGGAGCTACCTGGAAGCGGGCATCCGCTTGTTCGAATACCAGCCGACCATGCTGCACCTGAAGTACATGGCCGTCGACGACTGCTGGTCGGTGACGGGCTCAGCGAACGTAGACATCCGCTCCGTCATGACAAACCAGGAGAATCTCCTGGGCATTGCGGATGAGGATCTGGCAGATCACTTTCAGAACGTCTTCCTGGAAGACATGAAGCGCTGCAAGGAAATCACGCTAGAGGACTGGGAAAAGAGGCCCTGGTGGCGGCACCTTGGCGAGCAGCTCGCCGTCCTCTTCAAGGTTCAGTATTAGCCGGGAATGTAATACCGAATCCTGTTGAACAGTGCTGGTTTTGGAGCAGATGCAAACCACCCCTGTATCCCCTTCCTTCGACAGGCTCAGGACAGGCTCTTGGAAAGGAGGGGAGTTCAAAGGGAGCTTCTTTCGCCTGAACTATTCCAGGATTCAGCAACCGGATCTGGTATAAGAGCCTGCGAGGCAGAGAACCTACGACAGAGGCACCGCCTCCGTGCCCTCCTACTCTCCCGATCCCTCTCCGGAATCCGCCAGGCTCTCGCGCAGGAAGGCTAGCGTGAGCTGGACCAGTTCTTCGTGCGGCCGGATGTCCTGGTCCGCCCCGGCATCCTTTACGAGCGCAACGGTCGTCTGATACTGATCCAGATAGGTCTTGCAACAGGGGCACCGCTCCAGGTGGTTCTCGAAGCGTTCACGAAGGCTGTCTTCCAGCCCCCCTTCTCCGTACGCAACGAGGAACTCGTTGACGTCCTTACAGGAGAGCTCGGAACGGCGGTGTAGGAAATGGCGGAACATGCTCATTCAACCCCTGAAATAAGGATCGAGCAAGGTTCGCAACGCCTGCCGGGCACGGTGAAGCCGCACCCGGACGGCGCCTTCACTCGTTCCAACCGCACGAGCCGTTTCCTCTGTAGACCATCCTTCCATATCACGCAGGACGAGCACGGTCCGATACTGTTCCGGAAGCGATTCGATAGCCTTGTTCACGATCCGTTTGCGGTCCTCCCGCTCGGCCACCTGCTCGGGATTCCATGGGTCGTAAGCCTGGGCATAGTGGCCATTTTGAAAGGCAGGCTGAAGCCGCTCCATCTCTTCGTCGTCGACCGGCCGCAGGCGCTTCTGTTTCCGGAGGGACGCCCGCGCCAGGTT
>DASSAV010000046.1:0-3802 GCA_035699265.1 Rhodothermales bacterium | reverse complement strand
CGTGTCGTGGCTCCATTTCTTCGCGTGCTCAGCGAAGTGGGTGAGCGTATAGTTGATCTGGCTGGAGAGCAGGAATTGGCAGTAGTCCAGGCGGGTTACAGGTTGCCGTGCCATTGCTTCACCAACTGATTGTAAATAGATTGCTTGCAATAGCTTGTCAACTCGATGAACATTGAACCGTTCTCTCCTGCGTAAGTCCTAAGAATATAGAAGCTTCCATGACATTCCAAGAGGAAAAGATGGCCTGATAGGTCGAGTTCCTCTACCCTAGTGGTTAAGCGCCCGACCCCATTGATCTACGGCGGAACTCGTCCATAGGGCCACGACGCTCCACACAGCAACCACGCCCAACCACCACCCACTCAATTCGCCGATCCTGCACCAGCCACATCAACGCCACCAGCACGTACAACCCACCCGCGATCCACGCACAAGAAGGTAGATAGGATGGCGGCGTAGAGAATCGGCGATAACTTTCCCATGTACCAGAGCGGAAACATGAACAGCCTTGTTCGTGTATATCTATTGTATCGACGTTGCATTACATGAGACGGGAGAGCATGTCTAAGACAGGGACGATATCGGCGCGGATCGATCCGGCTACCAAGCGACATGCCGAGCGCATCTTCAAGAAGCTCGGGTTGACGGCCTCTCAGGCCATCACGCTATTCTACAAGCAGGTCGAGTTGCAGCGCGGCCTCCCTTTTGCCGTCGAACTGCCCAATGAAGCAACCCGGGCAGCGTTGGATGAGGCAAAGGACAGGGAGAATCTGCCCCGCTTCGAATCGACGGAAGCGTTGTACGAAGACCTGGGCATTTAATGCTGGCGATCCGCCGCACGACGCAGTTCAAGAAAGACGTCAAACTTGCCAGGAAGCGAGGCCGCGATATTGGCAAGCTGAAAGAGGTACTCGAAAGGCTCGTTTTGGGCGAATCCCTGGAAGTGAAATACAGGGATCATGCCTTGACGGGGGATCTGGAAGGCACGCGGGATTGCCATATCGAACCGGATTGGCTTCTGATCTACCAGCTAACGCCGGACGAGTTGATATTGATAAGGACGGGTACCCATGCCGATCTGTTCAGGAAATAACAGCCGCTGAAATGTGAGGAGTGGCTTATTCGGCCCATTCGCTTATCCCCGCCCGACCACCGCCCGCTCGATCCGCCGATCCGGTACCAGCCACATCAACGCCACCACCACGTACAACCCACCCGCGATCCACGCGCTCAAGAAAGCGGACGGGATGGCAATGGCGTAGAGGACCGGTGATACCTTTCCCTTGAAGTCACGCCCCGTCGCCCTCGCCAGCAACGAATCCCGTCCGTGCAGCGCCAGGATCGCCCGCTCAAGGATGGTATACGCAATCGCTGCCATCAGAAGCACCACACCGTACAGGGCCGTCGGGACCGCGGCGAAGTGGTTCTCGCCCATCCAGCCCGTCACGAACGGGACCAGCGACAGCCAGAACAGCAGGTGCAGGTTCGCCCACAGGATCGCCCCGTTCACCTTTTCGGTGACGTGCAGCATGTGGTGGTGGTTGTTCCAGTAAATCCCCAGGTAGACGAAGCTCAGCACGTAGCTCAGGAACACCGGCACAAGCGGGCGCAGGTCGGCCAGGTCCGTACCGTGCGGGACTCGCAGTTCCAGCACCATGATCGTGATGATGATGGCCAGCACGCCATCGCTAAACGCCTCCAGCCGCCCCGTACCCATATTTTGCTCTCATAAGGTGGGGAGACAAACCTTCCTTTCCCCAGTGTCAGTCGCTGTGGCCGGGCTTGTAGGCGAAATAGGCAATATTGTCGGCGCGGAAACTCAAAATCCAGCCCGATTCGTCATCCATAATATGCATTCAAGAAGTCATCCCGGCTGATTCGGGATTGTCTCAGGATTGTACGAAGCGTCGAACTCTTGAGCGTTCGGTGGTTCGGTAGTGTCAGGGGGTCTTCGTCCCGTCCGCATTCTCCCTCAGCATGGCAATGTGATTACCCTCCCTGACCACTTCAAATCCGAGTGCTCGTAGCGCATGGAGAACGCTGTCCTTCGGTGCATCGACAGGAAATTTGTGCATCAGACCGCTATGCCTGCCTCCGCTACAAAGACTTCTACGGCCATGTCTTCTTCTTCGAGTACTTCGCGGCCGAAAGTTTCGATGTGAAACGCGATGGCCGATCTCACCTCCGCGAGTGCATCCTCATACGAATCGCCTTGCGCCACGACCACGCCCTTGAGTCCCACCGGGTAAGCGATGTAGCCATCTGGATGCTTTTCTACTATGACTTTGATCTGCTTTTGCATGACAGCGTCTCCGCGGAGTTGAAGGTAATATTCCGCAACAACCCCTGTCGGTCTCACGGGTTCTCCAGTCCCGCATCGAACAGGGCATGACAAATCGTCAGGTTATAAAAATAACCTCGACACCGCCTCGATACGTCCGTATCGTACCACGTTCGGATCCGCATTCACCAACGACCGCCCGCACGTACCGCCATGAGACGAACGACACGATACCTCCCCGCCACACGCTCCCGTCCCCGGCAGTCGGCGGCCGCCCTCGGACAATGGGCAACAACAAACCTGTGCCCCCGATCTGGCCTGCCTCGATTCAGTTGGTTGGGGCCTATCGGAGCTCATCAGGGTGCCAGCGATCCCCCAGCCGTAAGGACGCGAGAACGGTCCCTGACGTATGGATTCGGCAAAGCAAAAGTTGAAAACCCCGGCCTGTCGGGGAAGCTCCCCTCCTCATCTGCCTCCCATCGAATCCCAGACAGTACTCTCCGCCTCCCGTCGAATCACGGCCCGAGCGCCGGAAGGAATCCCCGCGCGGTTGAGCGAGTGGCGCCCGAGACACCCTCCGCATGATCGCCAATGTGTGCCATCGGCGCCATGCCCCACCGTCCGATTCCACCACCAACAACTGACCACGAACCACTGACAACCAACAAACCTGTGCCATGTGTGCCATCCAGATTTCTCCTGAATATCCTGAAACACCCGAAAAAAGCCGGATCGGCACCGGCACGGAGAAGAAAAGGGTCAAAAGTGTGCCACCTGTGCCACCAACATCTTCTCATCCTTTCTCCCACGTGCCGCCACCCTTGAACGCCGCCCCTTGAACACCATAACACCCCAACACCTGAACACTCCGGAAGGCGTTGCATTTCCGCGCCGTTTCGGTTTATTTCAGAGACCCGTCCGACACCCATCAGCAGGAGGAAATAGAACCATGGCAGACCAGCTCACCGCCGCATACTCTGGCCTTACCCAGGTGTACGATGTCCCCGAATCCTTCAAGGCCCGCGCCCACGTCTCCTCCTTCCAGGAGTACCAGAACCGCTACCGGCGCTCCGTCGAGGACAACGAAGGGTTCTGGAAAGAGATGGCCGGGCGCATCGACTGGTACGAGCCGTTTCACACGGTAAGGGACGTCTCCTTCGCCAGCAGGGACGTCCACATCGGCTGGTACCTCGGCGGGAAGCTGAACGCCTCCTACAACTGCCTCGACCGGCACCTGGACACGCGGGGCGACCAGACAGCCATCATCTTCGAACCCGACGATCCCGGCCAGGAAGCCCGCCCCATCACCTACCGCGAGCTGCACGCCGAAGTCTGCCGGTTCGCCAACGTGCTCAAACAGCACGGCGTGAAGAAGGGCGATCGGGTCACCATCTACCTCCCGATGATCCCCGAGGCCGTCGTCAGCATGCTCGCCTGCGCCCGCATCGGGGCCATCCATTCGGTCGTCTTCGGCGGGTTCTCACCGGACTCCCTCGCCGACCGGATCCTCGACGGCGGCTC
>DASSAV010000045.1:0-3626 GCA_035699265.1 Rhodothermales bacterium | reverse complement strand
GCTAAGCCCATTCATCGGCCCTCACATTCTGAGCGAGGCAAAAGATGTCCTCGTCGCCGCACAGGAAGCCGCCACGCTAAAGCGCGAAATCGAGCAGATCCTTGCTCAGGAGTCGAGCGACGAACCATAAGCCGCTGCCCTCCCCTAATACTCTCTCCGCCGCACCGCCCACGGACTGACTCCATTCCCTGTATGGGCAGCGCCATTCGCCGGAGCCACGGGATGGGTCTCATGCGCGGACTCGAAGAGCACGGCGGCGAGGGCGGCGGCTTTTTCTAGCGCAGGGTCCGCCGGGGTGAGCTTGGCCGGTTCGAAGTGTTTTGGAACGAAGTGCGTCGAGAAGCGCCCGGTGCGGAAGGCTTCGTGGCCCATCACGAACCGGCAAAAGGGGATGGTCGTCTGCACCCCAGCAATCTCGTACTCCGCGAGGGCGCGCTGCATGCGGCGGATGGCCTCGGCCCGGTCGCGGCCCCAGGTGATGAGCTTCGAGATCATCGGGTCGTAGTAGATCAGCACCTCGCCGCCCTGCTCCACGCCCGCATCCACCCGCACGCCGTAGCCGGAGGGCGCCGCGTGGCGCAGCAGTGGGCCGGGGTCGGGGAGGAAGTTGTTGGCCGGGTCCTCGGCGTAGACGCGGCACTCGACGGCGTGGGCCTGGATGCGGAGGTCGTCCTGCGCATAGCCCAGCGGCTCGCCTTCGGCGATGCGGATCTGCTCGGCGACGAGGTCGAGTCCGGTGATCTGCTCGGTGACGGGGTGCTCCACCTGGAGGCGGGTGTTCATCTCCATGAAGTAGAAGTTCAGGCCGGCGTCGACCAGGAACTCCACCGTGCCCGCGTTCACGTACCCGCACGACTGCGCGGCCAGCACCGCCGCCTGCCCCATGCGCTGCCGGACCTCGGGCGTGAGCACGGACGAGGGAGCTTCCTCAATGACCTTCTGGTGGCGGCGCTGGATGGAGCACTCGCGCTCGAAGAGATGGACGCACTGGCCGTGGCTATCGGCGAGGATCTGGAACTCGATGTGGCGGGGCTCGGCGATGTACTTCTCGATGAACACCCGCCCGTCCCCGAAGGCCGAGAGCGCCTCACTGCGCGCCATCTCCATCGACCGCTTGAAGTCCTCAGGCTGCTCCACCACGCGCATGCCCTTGCCTCCACCGCCCGCCGCCGCCTTGATGAGTACCGGGTAGCCGATCTCGCCCGCGATCCGCGCCGCCTCATCCGTGTCGTCCACTGCGTCGGTCGTGCCGGGTGCCATCGGGACGCCCGCTACGGCCATGAGCTTGCGGGCCTCGGTCTTGTCGCCCATCGCCCGGATCGCCCCCGGCGGCGGGCCGATGAAAAGGAGACCCGCGTCCGCACACGCTTCGGCGAAGGACGCCCGCTCGGAGAGGAAACCATATCCCGGATGCACCGCATCTGCCCCGGCCTGTTGGGCCACCCGGATGATCTTCTCCTGGTCAAGGTACGACTCGCTGGAAGGAGCGGGGCCGATCAGGTATGCCTCGTCCGCCATCCTGACGTGAAGGGCCGTCCGGTCAGGCTCGCTGAAGACGGCCACCGTCCCGATCTCCAGTTCCTTGCAGGTGCGGATCACCCGAACGGCGATCTCCCCCCGGTTTGCGATCAGTATTTTCCGAATCCGCCGTTCTGCCATAATTTCACACCGTCGCCTGATGGCACGATCTATGAATAGAAGTGTTAGAGTGTTTGCGTGTTCAGGTGTTCACGTAAGGCCGCGGCATAAACATGAACACACGAGCACCTGAACGCTCCAACACCGCAACAGGATTATGCCTGAAATAAAAGACTATTACAAGGTACTCGGTGTGGGCGATACGGCAAGCGCCGACGAGATCAAAAAGGCGTACCGTAAGCTCGCACGCGAATACCACCCCGACCGGAACCCAGACAAGCCGGGCGCGGAGGAAAAATTCAAGGAAGTCCAGGAGGCCTACGATACGCTCTCGGACGCCGAGAAACGCAAGCAGTACGATAGGATGCGCAAGAACCCCTTCGGGTTCGGTGCGAACGGCGACTTTCCAGGGGGCGGCCGCTACTACCGCAACCCGGACGGGTCAGGGGTGCGCTTCGAGACCACCGGCGACGTAGGCGGCTTCGGCGATCTTTTTGGCGGCGCCGGGGGAGGGGGCTTCGGGGATATCTTCTCGCGCATGTTCGGCGGCCAGGCAGAAGCCCAGCAACAGGCCCCGTTCGGCAGACAGGCCAGGCGCGGCGCGGCGGTACGCGACGTGGAGACCACCCTGCGCCTCAGCTTCGACCAGGCCCTACAGGGAGGCAAGACGGAAGTCACGCTGCCGGGCGGCGAAACCATCCGCATTAACGTACCGAAAGGTGTCGGCTCCGGCTTCAAGATCAGGCTCAAGGGGCGTGGGCAGGCAGGCCCGGGCGGCAAGAAGGGCGATCTGTACGTCACCTTCGACGTGGAGCCCAACCCCACGTTCACCCGTGAGGGCAACAACCTCTACATGAAAGTCAACATCAACGCCTTCGAGGCCATGCTGGGCACCACGCGCAGCATCACCAACGCCTACGGCCGCACCATCAAGCTCACCGTGCCGAAGGGCACCCAGCCCGGCGAGAAGTTCCGCCTGAAAGGACAGGGGGTAGAGACCGAGAAGGAGAAGGGCGACTTATACGTCGAGGTAGACGTGGCTATCCCGAAGAACCTGTCGCCCGAGCAGGAGGAAAAGCTCCGCAAAGCCGCCAAGAGCACCGGACTGGTGTAGCAGGGAGAGGCCGCTCGCCCCATCCTATGCGTCAAATCTGCCTTGTAAGCGTCAGATGCGGCCTTTGCCCGGCGACTGCTTCGCGCGATAGGCCAGGCCGCCGATGGCGAGGGCCAGGGGTAGCGCCACCGCGAGCGCCCACAGGTCTTTGTGCTCTTCGTCCCGCGGCTTCGGAGCCGGGCTCACTGCCGCCTGCTGAATCAGTGCGGCGACGGGCCGGGTCTTCGGCGGTTCGGGTTTCTTGAAGAGGAGCGCCGTGGCGAGCGCCTCCTGCCCGATCATGCTTTCGACGTGCGCCCGGTACTCCAGGGGGAAGAGGGCGACGTGGTAGTGGGGCGGGTTGTGCTCACGCGTGACGTCCAGCAGCCCTTGCCGCTCCAGCTTCAAGAGCACGCTTTCGAGCCAGGCACGCGCCTGGGGGTCGTCGCTGACCCGGAGATCAACCGCCATGCCGGTCGGATGGACGGAGAGCGGGTGCGAGTTCCAGGGCTGTTCGTCGGTAGGCCGGGTGAGGCTCGTCACGACCAGCTTCTCACCGGTGCCCTCATAATACTGTGCGGCGAGCCGCTCCACGAACAGGCGGATCTCCGGCCGTGCAAAGGGGAAACTGACGTTGGAGAGTCCATAGTCGGAATTGCCCGGCACCGGAATCAGCTTCCCGGCCTTCACGAGGCTGTCTATCTGCTCCGGTGTTTCGGCGAACAAGAAGCCGTCGTGCTCCGCGATGTGGTGCTGCCGGACCATAGAGGCAGGCGAGCCCTTCAGGGTTACCGGGACCCTGGCCCAGGCGGCAGGCACCGTCACGGCACCGATGGCCATCAAGAAAACTATCGAGAAGACGAGTAAGGCACGACGCATATCCTTCTTCTAAATC
>DASSAV010000044.1:0-6815 GCA_035699265.1 Rhodothermales bacterium | reverse complement strand
AGATGGATCACGGCGTACTGGTGGACGAATACCTGGAAACGAGCGCCCCCGGTGTCTTCGCGGCAGGCGACATCGCCCGCTGGCCGGACGCGCGCTCGGGAGAGCCGATCCGGGTGGAGCACTGGGTCGTTGCCGAGCGCCTGGGACAGACGGCGGCACGCAACATGCTGGGGCAACGCCAGCCATTCGATGCTGTGCCGTTCTTCTGGAGCCAGCACTACGACGTGCCGATCTGTTACGTGGGGCACGCCGCGCAGTGGGATGAGATCGACGTGGCAGGCAGCATCGCCGGGCTAGACTGCATGGTGGCCTACCGTTCGGGCGGGCGCACCCTTGCCGTCGCCAGCATCTACCGGGACCGCGAAAGCCTCCTGGCGGAAGCCGCCTTCGAGCGCGGCGATGAAGCGGCCTTGCAGCGCCTCGTACCGCCCGGCGTCAGAGCGAGGGGCTGAGGCGGGTGAATTACCCGGCGGGCGACGGCGGACGAAACCCGGCATAGGAGCATGGCGGTACCATAGCACCTGTTCCTCGTTACCTGTGGGCTCCTACGGTACGCGCCATGCGGATTCTCCTGGTCGAAGATGATGCCCAGATAGCGGGCTTTGTGCGTAAGGGGGTCGAAGAAGCAGGGTACGTCCTGGACTACGCGGCCGATGGGGAAGACGGGCTGCGCATGGCGATAATGGAGCCTTACGACGCAGCCATCGTCGACTTGATGCTGCCCCGGCGCGACGGGCTGAGCCTTATCGAGTCGATGCGCCAGCGGGGGGCCGCGACCCCTGTGCTCATCCTGAGCGCCCGGCGCACGGTGGACGACCGCGTGCGCGGGCTTCGTTCGGGTGGCGACGACTACCTCGTGAAACCCTTCGCGTTTGCCGAACTTCTCGCGCGCGTGCAGGCCCTCATCCGGCGGAGCACCGGCGTCTCTGAATCCACGCGCCTCGTCGCTGGTCCGCTCTCGTTGGATCTTCTGTCGCGTCAGGTCGAACGTGTCGGGCAGCCCATCGAGTTGCAGCCGGGCGAGTTCAGCCTGCTCGAGTTTCTCATGCGCAATGCCGGGCGCATCGTTTCCAAGACGATGATCGCGGAACACGTATGGGACATCGACTTCGACCCGCAGACGAACGTGGTCGAGGTACTCGTGCACCGGCTGCGCAAGAAGATCGACCAGGAGTTTGAGCCGAAGCTGCTCCACACCGTGCGGGGGGTAGGCTATGTCCTCCGCGTACCGTAGCGGGAGCCGGACGAGGTGGGGGCGGCGCACGCTCGGCCTCAAGCTCGTCGTCGGCTATGCCGGGTTGTTCTCGACGAGCGTTGTCGTCCTCTGCGTGATCGCCTACGTCCTCTTCATCCACTTTCTGCGCGAGCCCGACCGCACCTTCATCGAGACGCAGGCGCAGGAGCTGCGGGCCGCATACGAGCGCAGCGGCGTGCAGGGGCTTCGGGAGGAGCTGGTTTCGACCCTGGATGAGCGCCGGGAAGAGCTGCTCGTCCGCCTGGCCGACCGCAGCGGCCGTACGATGCTCCTGTATAATCCGGACGACTGGAAGCGGTCCGAAATCTCACGCCTGGAGCAGCACCGCGTTACGGATGGGCAGCCGTGGATTCAACTCGGCTCGGCGGAGGACAACGATGAGTTGGAGGCGTACGTCACGCCGCTGCGAGACGGGGGCGTCCTGCAAGTCGGGATGGACACCGACGTTCGGCAGGACGTGCTGGCGTCCATGCGGAACGTGTTCCTGGCGATCGCGCTGCCGGTCATCATCCTGGCGCTGCTGGGCGGCGCAGTCATGTCGTACCGGGCGCTGCGTCCGGTGCGGCAGCTTGTTCGGACGTTCCAGGAGGTGATCGATACGGGCGACGTGCAACGGCGTGTACCGGTGGACGGGGAGCGGGGGCCGTTCACCGAACTGGTGTACCTGTTCAACCTGACGCTGGCCCGGATCGAGACGCTGCTCAGCCGGATGCGGGAGAGCCTCGACAACGTCGCCCACGACCTGCGCACGCCCGTGACCCAACTCCGCGGGCGGGCCGAGCTCGCGCTACAGGGCGCCGGGGACGCCGAGGCGTACCGCGAGGCCCTCGGGGATGCACTCGAAGTCTCCGACACCCTGCTCACCATCCTGAACACCACGCTGGATGTGGCCGAGGCGGAAGTGGGCGCCATGGTCCTTCGCAAGGAGGAGCTTGAGATAGCGCCGCTCGTGCAGTCCGTGGCAGCTCCCTACACGATGATCTCCGAGGAGAAGGGCGTCACCCTGGAGGTAGACGTACCAGTCCATCTCTGCGCGGTACTGGACCGGAGCCGGATGCGGCGGGTCGTGGCGAACCTGCTGGACAACGCCGTCAAGTATACCCCGCCGGGCGGGACAGTTCGGGTCGCAGCGGAGGATGACGGTCGAGAGCTGTGCATTATCGTGCAGGACACAGGGATCGGCATCCCCGCGGAGGAGGTACCCCGCATCTGGGACCGGCTCTACCGCGGCGATCAGAGCCGATCCGAACGAGGACTCGGGCTTGGCCTTAGCCTGGTGAAAGCCATCGTCGGGGCGCACGACGGGCATGTTACCGTCCATAGTGCGCTCGGACGGGGAAGTGTATTCGTCATACACCTGCCGCGTACCGCGAAGGCACACGTGACCGTGCTGTAGCCAACCTTACAAGGTTGTAAGGGAGCGGTAAGCTCGTGGTAATCGGCCGGGCGTTGTATGGATGGTCCAAAGGATTAGATGCCTTCTGAACACCATTCATCCAATGATCGGTGACGATATGAAACCCATTCGTGAAGCGAAGCGCGGGATGCGCAGGACGATAACTGTGGCAGCGATAGCAGCATCCCTGATCGCCTCTGCCTGCACATCCGACCAGCCGCCGCCACCTGAAGATGCGGGAGCCGAGGAGAGCGCTGCCGTAGCTAGCGCTCGGTCAACGGGCCAGGCGCCGTTTGACTTCGCGGCTCCAGCCGCGTCTATGCCGCTCGACCCCGAGCTTAAAGAGATCTCCGATCTTACAGTGCTTCCGGACGGAAACATTGCCGCCGTCCAGGATGAGAATGGGATGTTGTACGTTTTGGATGAGAACTCGGGCGCGATCCAGCAGAAGATCCAGTTTGAGGAGGGGGCCGACTTCGAGGGCGTAGAGCTTGCAGGCGACCGCATGTTCGCTTTGCAGAGCAACGGCACGATCCTGGAAATAGAGAACTGGCAGAGTGGCAACCCCCAGGTCCGCACGTACGAGACGCACCTGAAATCCAAGAATGATACCGAGAGTATCGGTTACGATGCGGCTCATAACCGCCTGCTCATAGGCACGAAAGAAGATCCCGGGCAAGACATCGATAACGACCTGAAAGGATTCTACGCATTCGACCTTTCCACGAATACGCTCTCGGATAAGCCGGTCTTTACGATTAATGAAAACGATGTGGAAGGGCAGCTTTCGGGAGACGACAAGTTCAAGCCATCCGCCCTCGCCGTACAACCCTCGACGGGCAATATTTATGTACTGTCGTCCGTAGCAAAGGTCATCGTCGCGGTCGATCCGAGCGGTGCCATACGGCATGTGTGGCCGCTTTCCGAGGATCTCTTCGAGCAACCGGAGGGCCTGGCTTTCTTGCCGGGTGGCGATCTGCTCATTTCGAGCGAAGGCGTCGACGGCCCTGCCATGCTGTACCGGATCAAGCGGGTCGCCGGGTCGTGATCCGAGATCAGAGCGAGGGGCTGAGGCGGAACCAGAGGCTGGGCGCCATCCCGAACCCTGCATCCTTCAACGGCCAGGCCAGTTCGAAACGGAGGTTGCGCTCGTCCAGCGAGACGCCAACACCTACGGAGCCGAGCAGATCGCCGGTGTTGAACGTCCTCGTGCCCGAATAACCCATCCAGCCCCCATCGACGAAGCCGAACACTTCGAGATCCTCGAAGACGTCGTCCGGGAGGGGGATGTTGTCGACCATGTACTCCACGTTGCCGAGCAGCATGCGGGTACCGAAGAGGCTGTTCTGCGGATAGCCGCGGACTGAGCCGATTCCGCCGAGTGTAAAGCTTTTCTGGGTGGGGGCGTCGTCGCCTTCGACGAGGCCACCGCGAAGGCGGAGGGCGAGGCTGCTGGTTGCGGTGACGGGGAGATAGGCACGCCCGTCTGCGGTGGAACGGCTGAAGGAAAAGTCGCCGCCCAGCCCCGGCGCAATTTCGGTCGCCACACGAAAAGCGAAGCCGATGGGCAGGTAGTTGAGGCTCCGCACCTTTCCGCCCTCGACGGCAAACAGGAGGCTGTTTACCCGGCCTTCGCTCGCGGGCGGGTTTGGACGGAAGTCGCCGCCGAAGAGCGACCAGTGTGTGTTGTTTTCCAGGCTGCTGTTGTCCTCGGAGCGGAAGCCTGCGCTGACGTTGAGATACGGGCTGATGCGCTGGACGGCGTAGGCCGACCAGCCGCGCACCTGGTAATAGTCGAAGAAGTCGTTCTCGAAGAGCAGGGAGGCCAGCGTGTTCTCGATCCAGTTGGACTTCCAGAGGTCTTCCGTAGCAGTGTTGTAGCGGTAGACGGCGCCGATCTTGAGCGCCCGCGCGCCGGTGTCTCCGATGTCGAACCGGTGTTCCGCCCCGGCTTCAAACCGCCCCCTGTGCAGGCCGAAGGCATACCCGGCCTGGCCGATGATCTTGCTTCGATTCGGGCTATCCCAGTCGAGCGGTGACGAGGCGATACCCAGGACGAACCCCTCGACGCGGTTATACCGGATGGCCGGGATGACGCGGTAGACGGCTGCTTCGGCGTAGGGCCAGCTATTCGGATACCGGCCGAGGAAGCTGTCCAGCCCGCTGTGCCGGATGAGCCCCACAGGGCTCAGGCGACGGCTTTTCTGCTCGTCGCGGCTGTGCCAGTGCCGGTCTGAGCTGCCCAGCCGGAACGTATCCGCTCGTGTGTCGGCATGGGCAACGGGGGCGCCGTACGCGCCGGGTTGCAGCCATTCATCGTGCTCGTCCTCCTCTGCCGCGTCGGGAGCAGCCACGGCAATGCCATCCGCGAGGTCGAGCGCGTCTTGCAGGTTGACTTCCACCGAGGCGAGCCGCTGTGCGAGTTCCTGCCGTGAACTGCGCTGCGCCTCACGTCGGAGACTCTGTACGTCGGCGTAGGTTTCACGGAGAAGCTGGCTGAGCCGGGCCAGGCTGTCCGCCGGAAGCGTGGAGGTGAGGGGAACGCCGGACGCCGGGGCAAAGGCCGCCGCCGGGTAGCTGAGCCGCTCCGTCATCGCGCGCAGCCGGGAGTCCAGGTCCGGCGTGCTTCCCTGGAGCACAGCCTCGCGGATCACCCGCACCACGGTGCCGAGTGCCGACTCGATGACGCTGCGCTCGTAGCGATACGTATCGGGCCGGGTCGTCTCCTGCGCGAAGGAAGGTGTTGCGAGGCAAAGGACGAGCAGGCAGCAGCAGAGGCGTCGTAGCCGTACAGTCATGCAGACGGGCAGCATAGAGTTCTTGCGTAGGTGAGCGATCCGGTGCGGAATGAAGTACGTCTCAGCCGGAGGGAAGGTTACACGGCAGGCTCCTGCTATGCGTGGCCGGAAGAGGCTGAGGAATCAGGGGAAGCGGAAACGGGCTCCCATTCTGCGAAATTTAAAGTAGAACGCCTTTACCGTATACCGCAGCGCCCGGGCAGGCGAGCGGCGCGCGACTCCCAGGCGCTGCCCCATAAGATTGGCGAAAGGAACGCCGGTGGGGACCGTCCAGAACGCAGATTCCTGATTCCGCGCCAACTCGAACAGCAGGGCGAACCCGCCCCACTGCTTCTCTAAAGGCAGGTGCCAGACGATGAGGCCATAGTCGTTCGGCAGATCCGTCCTATAGCGAAATGGCACGTTGGTCCAGATGCGCTTTACAAAGGGATTTGCGGTGCCGATGGCGTACTTGTGTTGGTAATAGAGATACGTGAGCGCGTGGGCTTCTTCAAGGCACTTCTGCATGCCGTGCGCATGTCGGTCCAGTTGAGACGCCCAGAAAGAATCGAGGCAGGCGTTCAGATGCTCGATGCCTGCCGGTGAGGCTGCGAAGATCTCGCCTCCGCAGTAGATGGGCGGGTATGGGAACCCACGGCCCGACAACTCACCGAACAGCCGTTGCATATCATACCGGCTCAGCCCGTTAAGCGGGTAGTCCGGCGGATAGCTGACCGCGTAGGTGAGCACCTCGTTTCGGGTGATGGCGTCGTCCAGAGGCGTGCCGGGCTGGATCCATACGCAGTCAGAGTCCAGGACGATGGCATTGGCTTCGGTGGCATGCTCATGCAAATACCTGATGATGTCGAAGATGTAAAACTGGTTGCGCCATGCAGAATAGTAGCCCTCTGGTGGTTGAAACGTGAACGGCAACTGCACGAACTCAACCCCCAACTGCTGTAGAAATACGTGCACATCGAGCCCGTCCACGACCGGCGCCCGCGAGATGTTGGCGAACAGGATATGGCGCGCCTCCGGGTTGTTACGAATGCTGGAAGCAAAAAAGACGACGATGCAACGCCAGTAAACCTCCTGGAATCTCCTGGACGACGAAGGTCCCGCCATCTGGTAGTAGGTGCTTTCCCCACCGCTGGATTCGGCGTAAAACCAGGTGCATATATTCATAGTATGGAACGTATGGATTGATGCCCTTCGGGAGTGGGAACGTCTCAATCAGCGTGTCATGTGCGTGCGATGAATCCGTCTCGTTCTACCGAATTAAACTCCTCGCGTGGGAATTATCCGGCATAGCGCCGGGCGACCAGAGATACCCACTGCGAGTGAACTGCCTTCGGGCTGAAGACGGTTTCAAAACGGCTCCGCGCAC
>DASSAV010000043.1:0-7253 GCA_035699265.1 Rhodothermales bacterium | reverse complement strand
CGGCACGCCGGGCGGCACCGATTTTCAGGAGGGCGTTGGGTTTGCCGACTTCATCGACAATGACGGCGATGGCGAGACGGGAGGACCCGTCGTTACGCAGGACATGATTAACGCCGCCGCGGGCGACCGGTGGCAGCGCTGGCCCGTCGCCCCGGAGAATGACCCGGTCCAGCAGGGGCTCGACGGGCGGCCGCTCATCCACCTGGTCGGCCTGGACGCGGACGACCTCGGCAAGGGGTTCAAAGATAACATCGACAACGACGACTCCTACGTCACGCCGACGGCGACCCACCCTTACCTTTCCGAGCCCGGCTCGCCGGTGGTGACGCAGGAGATGATCGATGGGGCCGCTTCCGATGCATATCGCCGTTATCACCTCCCCGGCACCGACATCATCCTGTACGACGTCGGCCCGGAAGACCTCGACAAGGCATATGCGGACGGGGTGGACAACGACGGCGACGGAGCCGTAGACGAGGGCATCGACGAGGGCATCGACGAGATGACCGACGAGAGCCGCGCCGACGGCATCGACAACGACGGCGACTGGCGCCCGATCATGGACGACACCGGACTGGACGGCGTGGCCTACAGCGGTGACCCAGGAGATTCGGACGGCCAGCCCACTACCGGCGCGGGCACCGACTTCCCCGGTGAGCGCAACATCGACGTGACGGACGTGTCGGAATCCGACCAGATCGGCATTACCAACGTCCAGTATCGCCCGGCCTTCTTCGTCAACTTCAACTCGCAGTCGGACCGGTTTCTCTTCAACACCTTCATGATCCCGGGCGACTTCTACGACCCGACCACACAACTCCAGGGAGACTACGACCTGTTCGTGTCGAGCGGCCTGTTCCCGCTCAAGGCGGGGCAGACCGAGCGGATCTCGTTTTCCGTACAGCTCGGCCAGGATGAGGAGGAGGCGCTCCGCTCGCGGGACCACGCGCTGGACGCTTACGCTGCGGACTACCAGTTCGCCCAGGCGCCCGTGTCGCCCACCGTGACGGCGGTGCCGGGCAACGACCGCGTCACCCTCTACTGGGATGCCGCTGCAGAAGAGTCCTTCGACTCCTTCCTCGCCGACATCGGCCTGCCGGGGAAGGATTTCGAGGGCTACCGGATCTACCGTGCCACCGACCCGGCTTTCCTGGACGCCAAAGTGATTACGGACGGGTTCGGCAACCTGCTCCTGCGCAAGCCCATCGCCCAGTTCGACCTCATTGACGGGCAGGAGGGCTTTCACCCGGTGGACGTGAACGGCGTCAAGTTTTACCTGGGGAACGACCACGTGGACCCCGGCGAGGCGGACAACGGCCTCGCCCACGTGTTCGTGGACACGACGGTCGACAATGGCGTGACCTACTTCTACGCCGTGACGGCCTACGACTTCGGCTCTACGGTCGCCAACATCTCGCCGAGCGAGACCCCGATCCGCATCCGGCGACTTCCTGACGGCACCATCGAGACGGGCCTGAACGTGGTGCAGGTCGTTCCGAACGCGCCGGTGGCCGGTTACGCGAACGCCGACGTGAAGGATCTGAACCGGACACAGGGCTACACGTCCAGCCGGATCGGCTACGAGATCGTAGATCCGATGTCGATTCAGGACGGTCACCAGTACCGGGTGGTGTTCCAGGATACCCTCATCGCGGGGGATCGAAACACGCCCGATACGCTGACTACGAAGAGCTTCTCGCTCATCGACCTGACGGACGAAACCACTGTACTCGACCATTCGACGGCCTTCAGGCCCGGCAGCGAGTTCCCCGTGTTCGGGGACGACGGCGAGCCGCTCGGCTTCAAGCTCCGATTCTTCCCCGACGCATTCATCATGATGAACAGCTCCGAGAGCGGCTGGCGCGAGCACGACACGACCAATGCCCCGCTCACCCTGGACCCGTACCTCGCCGCCGGCTTCCTGAAGGGATTCCGCAACCCCGCCGACTACCGGGTGGAGATCGTCGGACCCGGAGAAGGGAGGTCGACCCAATACCAGGTGCGCAGCAGCGTCACCCTGCCGGCCCGCCCCACCAACGTGAAGGTCTTCAACGTCTCCACGGGTAAAGAGGTGAAATACGCCTTCTGGGACCTGACGGGCGACGATTTCGTCTCGCCCACCTCGACAGAGCCCGCCACCTTCAGCTTCGACCCGAGCCAGGCGGAGACGGACCGCATCATCCTCATCGAGCCTCAGATCGGCGATCCGGACGGGGGCGACATCGTGACGTGGATGATCGGCCTGAACTTCACCTTCGAGGACCGCGAGAACCCGAACCAAGGCGACATGGCCGACCTGGTTCTCCGCAAGCCGTTCCTCTCATCTGACGAATTCGAGTTTACCGTGGCGGGGCCCTCGGTGGACGAGGATTCCGCGAAGGCACAACTCGACCGCATCCAGGTCGTGCCGAACCCCTACGTGGTGACGAACCGGTTCGAGACGCAGAGCCCGTTCTCGACAGGGCGCGGGCCGCGGGTCTTGCGGTTCATCAACCTGCCGCCCCGGTGTACAGTGCGGATCTACACGGTGAGCGGCCAACTCGTGAAGGAACTGCGGCGGGACGAGGGCTCCAACGACCCCGTAACGCCTGCGGCGTTGATGAACGGAACCCTTACGTGGGACCTGGAGAGTGAGGACGCCTTGTCGGTTTCCTACGGGGTGTACCTCTACCACGTTGAGGCGCCCGGCATCGGAGAGAAGAGCGGCACGTTCGCCGTCATCAAGTAATCCCCGGCCCGATGGAGCATAAAATGAATCTGAAAACCGCCATCAGAAAAGGGGTGTGTTCCGCATGGTTTTCGGCGGTGCTGATCGTCCTGCTGGGCGCGCGCCCGGCGTTCGGCCAGTTCGCCGACGAGACCCGCAAGGTGACGAAGAGCGGCACGACTGCCGCCGCGTTCCTGAGCATTCCCGTGGGCGCCCGCGCCACGGCGATGGGCGGCGCCGTCTCGGCCTCGGTGAACGACGCGACGGCCATCTACTGGAACCCGGCCGGCCTGGCGCGGCAGGAGAAGGGCATGTTCACCGCCGAGTACGCCCGGTGGCTGGCAGGCGTCGATTTCAACTACGCCGCCCTCAGCCTGCCTACCGGCATCGGAACGTTCGGCGTGGGCGTCACCTCTATGCGAACCCCGGAGATGGAGGTGACGACTGAGGAGGCCGAAAACGGCACGGGCGAGACGTTCACCGCCGGCTCCTACGCGCTGGCCTTCGCATATTCGCGCGCGCTGACGGACCGGTTCTCCATCGGCGGCTCGGCCAAGCTCGTCAGTGAACGCATCTGGAACTCCTCGGCTTCCGGCCTGGCGCTCGACCTCGGGACGATGTTCACCACCCCCTTCCACGGCATCCGACTGGGCGCCTCCATCTCCAACTTCGGCACCAAGATGCATATGAGCGGCGACGACCTCCTCTCCATCGTGGACGTCGACCCGAACGACCACGGGAATAATGAGAGTAGCCGGGCCGTGCTCCAGACCGACCGGTTCGACCTGCCGCTCACGATGCGGATCGGGGTGGCCGGGGAGGTGGTGCAAAGCGGCAGCACCCGCCTCACGCTGGCAGTGGATGCATTGAGCCCGAACAACACCGACCAGTACGTCAACCTGGGGGCGGAGGCGGCTTTCCTGGGCGGCCTGGTCCTGCTCCGGGGCGGGTACAGCGAACTATTCCTGAAGGACAGCCTTCGCTCCTTCACGCTCGGCGGCGGGCTGCATTACGGCTTCGGCAGCCTGAACGTGGCGTTCGACTATGCTTACGAAGCACAGGCGTTTTTCAGCGGCGTCAACCGCTTTAGCCTGGCGCTTCTTTTTTGAAATACTCGTACCCTGGCCGCGAGTCACCGCAAGCGCTTCCGCAACGGAGGCTGTCGTTTGCGGAGCCTTGAAGACCGGCAAACAAAAACATCATCAACCAACCAGAGGAGCACGCATATGCACATCTCTACCACACACCTGCGGTGGCTGCTCGTGGCGATGGCGACCGTCTGCCTGGTGGGCACCGCCCACGCGCAGCGAACGGTCACCCTGCGCCTGAACACGGCCACCCTGCCCGATACTACCGGGACGACGGACGGCCTCATCGAACTCAGGGGCGCTGTCGGCACGGGCGCCCCTTTCACGCTGCCTGACGGCAAGGTCATCGGCTGGGGTGACGACACCGAGCTCATGCCGACGAACGCCGGCGGGGACTACTGGGACATCTCGTTCCAGATGCCGAACGATTCGTCGCTGTACTTCAAGTTCTTCTCCACGCAGGCCGGCACCGCGCAGGTCGACGGATGGGAGGTCAATCCAAACAAGGTACTCACGCCCGGCACGAACGACACGACGATTGCCGTTCACTATTTCGACACGAAGGGCACGGATGATCTCTACTGGAAACCTTTCGAGCCGAAGGAGGACAGCATCGCCGTGCAGTTCCGCGTCTACATGCGGACAGAGAACGCCCTCGGCACTGGAAAGGACTACGACCCCACCAACCCCGACCAGATCATCGGCGTCCGCGGCGATGCGCTGGGTGGGGTGAGTCCGCTCGATTGGGGCGTGACCAAGTTCCTTCTCTCGCGCGAGTCCGACGACCTCTCGAAACCCGGCTACGACCTCTATTCCGGCTGGGCTTTCTACCCGGAGTCGGCAGCGGGTACGTCGCAACCGTATAAGTTCATCATCGAGACAGACGGCCAGCTCGGCTGGGAGGATCTTCCGTCTGACCGCACCTTTACGGTGCCCGCGCAGGATACGACGCTGCACTGGGTCTTCTTTAGCAATAGCCCGGCTGCCTCGGTTCCGCCGGCAACGGCCACGGTGCTCTTCAACGTGGACCTGAGCCCGCTGGAAGCTATCGGCCTGTACAGCCGCGCACGCGGCGACACGCTACAGGTGCGCGGCGGCTTCAACGGGTGGGATTGCCCCGTAGACGCGGACGACTGCAGACTCCAGATCGTGCCGGGTCAGGAGGTCTATGAAGGGGCTTTCCCCCTCACTGCCATCCCGCAGTCCGTGCAGCCCTACAAGTTCTTCATCGACTTCAACGATGCAGGCTTCGCGGAGGACTTCGGACAGCCGGTTCCGAACCCCGACTTCGGCTACGAGGAGCCGCTCAGCACGACGGGCTCCGACCGCACGTTCACGTTTGAGGGGAATGCGAGCGAGGATCAGGATCTGGGCACCCAGTATTTCAACGACATCCTGCCGGGCAATATCATGCCGGACGGGACCACGACGGACCTCACCTTCAAAGTTGATATGAGCTCCGCCCTTACGAACGAGGCGCGGCCCTTCGATGCGGAAACGGACTCGGTTTTCGTTGCCTTCCACGACGGGAAATGGCTCCTCACGCAGGGCATGAGCCTGGATGCAGACCAGGGCGTCATCCACGACTTCATTCTGAAGGACGAGGACGGCGACGGCGTCTACACCGGCACACTCACCGTCAACGGCCCGACCTATAGCGGCCTGCTGTACCGGTACGCTTATGGCTCCGGGACCGACATTGTCGTTGAGGCGGGCGGTAGCACGGCGGGCCTCGGGCGGCGTAGGCAGCGGTTCATCGTTCCCGGTGAAGATGGGAACTGGCCGGCCGCATTCTCGCTGCCGGAGGAGAGCTTCCAGGCTACCGGAGAACTGCCGTACGAGCCGAACCCGGCTGCTCAGACAGGCATCGAGGAGACCGGCGGTGAACTGCCCAAGCAGATGGCGTTGAGCCAGAACTACCCGAACCCGTTCAGGGGCGCCACGACGATCGAGTACAGCGTCGACCGGGTACAGCACGTGCGGCTCCACGTTTACGACGTGATGGGACGCACCGTCGCCACACTCGTAGATCGCGTGCAGCCGTCGAACAACTACAAGGTGTCCTTCAATGGCGCCAGTCTCGCCAGCGGCGTCTACTTCTACCGTCTCGAAACAGACGACAAGACGATCACCAGACGCATGGTCGTGGTGAAGTAACCTTCAGGCAGTATTGGCCTCGTAACGGGGGCCGGGCGAGGCTCGGCCCCCGTTTACGTACCAGTTCACACAGTGGCACAGGAATTGACATGAGCCATCCTTTCTCTTTCCAGCGACTGCCGCGCAGCTTCGCCATACCGACGCTCGTGCTGTTCGGCTTCGTGCTGGCTGCCGGGAGTGCTGCGGCGCAGGTCGTCACGTTCGAGCCCGCCTTTCCGAGCGTGGACGAGCCTGTTACGGTCTACTTCCACGCGGATGAGGGAACCGGCGGCCTGGCCGGGTACACCGGCGACGTGTACGCCCACACGGGGGTGATTACGGACCGGAGCACGACGCCTGGTGACTGGAAATACGTCAAGACGAGCTGGGGCCAGAACACGCCGGATACGAAGCTCGAACGGATCGGGACAGACCTGTACAGGCTCGTCATTTCCGATATCCGTACTTACTACGGCATCCCGTCGTCCGAGCAGGTACTGAAGCTCGCCTTCGTCTTTCGGAGCGGGGCGCAGGTGGGGGGCGCCTACCTGGAGGGCAAAGGCGATCAGAATACTGACATTTTCATCACGTTGTACGAGTCCGGCGTCAACGTGCGCATCGCCGAGCCGGCCACCGACGCGCTGAATCCCCTTATCGCTGACCGGGACACGACGGTCGATGTCATGGCAGTCGCAGGCTCCGTCGGTTCCCCACTCGCAGGCCTGAAACTGCTCGTGAACGGAGCGCCGGTATCCGAGACGGCGAACGACACGCTGGTCTATTCCCTGGCACTCACTTCCCCCGGCAGGGTGGACGTGACAGCCATCGCTATCAGCGACGGAGGGGCGTCCGATACGGCCGCGTTCTACGCCGTGCGCAACCCCGACCAGGCCGAGGCCGCCCTGCCTGCGGGCATTCAGGACGGCATCAACTACGATCCGGGCGATCCGACGAAGGTTACACTTTCGCTGTATGCCCCCGGCAAGGATTTCGTGTACGTCGTCGGCGACTTTAGTGATTGGGAGGTAGATCCCGCCTACCTGATGAACCGGGACGAGGTCCGGGCGGACAGTGTCCGCTACTGGATCACCCTGGACGGCCTGGAGCCGGGCCGCGAGTACGCCTTCCAGTATCTCGTGGACGGCATGCTCCGCATGGCCGATCTCTTCTCCCCGAAAGTGCTCGTGCCGGGCGACGACGCCTCTATCGGCGCGGCTACGTACCCGGACCTCAAGCCGTACCCGCAGGGGAAGACGACGGGCACCGTGTCCGTCTTCCGGACCGGGCAGGAGCCGTTCGCGTTTACAGCCTTCGCGCGGCCC
>DASSAV010000042.1:0-3226 GCA_035699265.1 Rhodothermales bacterium | reverse complement strand
GTGGACGTATGTAGAGCAGGGACTCGGCGCCTACGAAGCGCAGCAACGGGAGCGGCAGATGAAGTGGCTTAAGAAGCAGGCGCATGTGCTTGGATTTACGCTGATTGCGTCAACCTGAGTAAAGCCGGTTCATTAGCAGCCCCCAGGAAAACAAGTTTTCCCGTCCGTGCGATGCATGACACCTAGCCGCAAAGCCCCCCACCCGTCATCCCGAATCCCGCTCGCGGCTTCACCTGTGACGCCCTGCTCGGAGGCTGCGCTTCCGGTTACACAGGGCTGAGGCGGGGTGAGGGATCTGTTCAAGGTGGACCCTCTGAGGTGAACCCTGTGCCTCGCGTTCCAGCCCCAGTCATGCTCAGAAACGGCGGGCGCATACGTGGAAGCTGCGCCATCGGATAGGATCGATCCGGGTTCTGGATGACGTGTGGGAACGGGTGTGCTCCATTCTCAACCTGAACGCTCCCTGAATCACCTCATGTCGTTAGCAGCACAGTGAAGCAACCTCCACAGGCATTGCTTCTTGCCAGGAGATTGCTTCGTCGCAGGCTCCTCGCAAGGACAGCCATCAATTAGGTGTACAACCGGAAATGCTTTGAAAATGCGGGCGGACAGGCCGGCGGTGTGTCTCTACCTGGGCTGGCGGGCATCTCGGCGAGATGTCGCTACCTGGATACGTTTTCATTCTCTGTGGCGCCGGCCTGCGGAATGAATGATTGGTATGCGGGGAGGAGGTGTGGGTGGTCCGGAGGCTATTGGCGAAGCGGTTTCTTTCGTGTAGATTCGCGTGTCGTTACGAGTTCGTTGAACTTGCGTGGTGCATGATGCCTGGAAGGCGTCGCCAATCCGGGCGCGTGGGTTCAGACCACTTCGGATGTCCCATCGTTGCCCGGCTTTTGTCCCGTTTACCCGACATCGACCTCTGTATTCTGCGAGCGGGCATTGTTGAACGAAGGGGTTGCGGCGTCGGGCGATCGGGTGCATGTACAGCGCATCGCTGGTCTCCGCCCGCGCGAGGCGAGGCCGTTCAACACAGCCTTCGGCAGGTGATTACTTCGCACTTTCAGACACATCCACGTTTACAGAACGAGGTTACCATGAAAGACGCCTCCAGGATCTTTGCGCTACTCGTGCTTCTGGCGGCATTCGCCGTTCCCATGGCACGGGCACAGCAGGCTGCCACCGTCATGGGCACCGTGACGGATGCGGACACCGGGGAGCCCCTTCCCGGCGCCAGCATCCTCGTTTCCCGCTCCGCTTCCGGCGCCGTTGCCAAGAGCGCGCCGACGGATGCGAACGGCAGATACATCATCGAAGGCCTCACGCCCGGCGCTTACGTGATCTCGGCAAGCTACGTCGGGTACGCGACCGTGCAGCAGGACGTACAGCTAACCAGTGGGCAGACGCTGCCCGTGGTTTTTGCGATGCGGCCGGGTGAAGTCGGCCTGAACGATCTCGTGGTGACGGCATCCCGGCGCAGGGAAAAAGTGCTGGAAGCTCCGGCATCTGTGTCCGTCCTCACCTCAGGCGATATCGAGCATCAGGTAACGGTGAGTGCCGTCGACTTGCTCAAGAAAACAGTAGGTGTGGACATCGCCAGGACCGGAATCGACCGTGAGGAAGTCGTGCTTCGCGGCTTCAACAATGCGTTTTCCGGTGCAGCGTACGTGATGACCGACTACCGCCAGGCAGCCGTCGCCTCGTTAGGGGTAAATGCCTACGACATGATGCCCATATCGAACATCGACCTCGACAGAATAGAAGTCGTGCGCGGCCCCGGTTCTGCGCTGTATGGCCCCGGCGTGGATGCAGGCGTCATTCATTTCATCACGAAGAGTCCGTTCACGTATCCGGGCACGACGATAGCCGTGAGCGGGGGGCAGCGTTCGTTTCTGGCCGTACAGGGGCGCCATGCGGGTGTCATAAACGACCGCATCGGCTACAAGATCACCGGGCTGTACTCACAGGCGGAAGACTGGCACCTGGACCCGGCTCATGATGCCATGGATGCCATTCAGGATTCCCTGTACCACCGGGTCAACGCGCGCAACTACGACGTCAACAAAGCCAACGTGAACGGCACGGTGGAGTACCGCTTCAGCCCGTCCATGGTTCTCGCCGCCAACGCAGGCTATGCGACGGCGCAGTCGGTATTCCTATCCGGCATCGGCACGTTGCAGGCAGACGGGTTTGGATACACCTACGGGCAGCTCCGTCTCTCCGCCGGGGACTTCTTTGCACAGGCGTACGTCAACAAGAATAACGCGGGCAACTCCTTCGTATACGCCGGACCTGCCGTTGCGTCGTCGCTCTCCGGGCAGGCCGTCATGGACAACTCGTTGCAGTACAACGCGCAGGCCCAGTACGGCGTCGGACTGATGCAAGACCGGGAGCGGATCACGTTCGGTGCGGATTATGAGGTTACCACACCCCGGACGAACGGGACCATCACCGGGCGGAATGAAGGCGACGACACCATCATCGAGTACGGCGCGTACGGCCAGTCTGAGACCAGGCTGACGAACCAGCTCAACCTGACGCTGGCAGCGCGGCTGGACTACGACAACGTATATGAGGCGTTGCAGCTTTCCCCGCGTGCGGCGGTCGTCTTCACACCGACCCCGGAGCACTCTTTCCGCGCCACCTACAACCGGGCGTTCGCATCTCCCGGCTCCAATTCGCTGTTTTTGGACATTGCGGCGCGTGACCGGGTGCTGGCTACAGGTGCACCATATCACCTCATCATCCAGGCGCGCGGTGCGGCGAGCGGGTTCACGTTCGACGACTACCGCGGCAGCAAGGAAGGTCGTTTCTCACTGCCCGTCCCGAACTTTTTCGGGCAAGACTTTGACCTGTCGGCTATTCCGATCGTCCCGATATACGGGGCTGCCGCTGCGGGCGGGCTCGTGACGTATCTCGGCTCGCCGGCGCCGCTTCCGGGCCCACTCGCCGCGCTTACGCCGCAGCAGCGCGGTCTACTCGCGAACCTTCTCGGCTATACCGCTCAGAACGGCTCACTGGGTACATCGATGACCGGGGCCATTCAACTCGGCACGCCGGACGAAGCGGCAGCCATCGGGTACCGGCCTGTGAGCGGGCCCATCGATATCGCGCCGCTCAAACAGACCGTCACCCAAACGGTCGAGCTTGGTTATAAGGGCCTCGTGGCGAATCGCCTCATCGTAGCAATCGATGGCTACTGGACCCAGAAGAAGAACTTCGTCGGTCC
>DASSAV010000041.1:0-10603 GCA_035699265.1 Rhodothermales bacterium | reverse complement strand
AATATCAAGAAATGGACGGAAATAGCACGAACAAAGTAGGGGCCAAATCGGACCGCATCCGTGTGATGCTGGTCGACGATCATCCGGCGATTCGGGAGGGCATCGCCGCCGCAATTCGGAGCAAGCTCGATCTGGAAGTGTGCTCGGAGACGGGGATGGCGGATGAGGCGCTCGACATGATCAAGCGGGTGGATCCGGACGTGGCCGTCGTAGACATATCCCTAGGCGACGTTCACGGGCTGGATCTCGTGTACAACATCCGGACGCAGTTTCCGAAGGTACAGGTTCTCGTTTTTTCGATGTACGATGAGAATGTGTATGCGGAGCGGGCCTTGCGGGCGGGTGCTGCAGGCTATCTGATGAAGAGCGAGCCGCTGCAGGGCCTCGTCGACGCCATTCGCACGGTAATGCGTGGCGAAGTGTATCTGAGCCGCGATCTGGCGTCCCGCATCCTGGGTAAGCTGGTGACCCGTCAGACGACAGGGCCGACGTTTGCCACAGATGAGCTCACCGACCGTGAGATGGCCGTGTTTCAAATGCTTGGTGAGGGTTTCAGCATCGAGGAGATCACCGAGCGGCTACACGTCAGCCGGAAAACGGTCGAAACCTATCGCCGGCGTGCAAAGGAAAAGCTGGGGCTCGAAAGCATAGGGGAACTGATCCAGTACGCAGTCCAGTGGACGCATGGCCGAATGGGGAACAGCCATCGGTAGGGAGAGGGGGAGAGAGGGAAAGGGGGAGAGGGCGAAAGGGGGAGGGGAGGAAAGGACGCGGGTGAGAGGGAAAGGGAGTCGAGGAATCTAGGAGTGTACGAGCCTACGAGGGTGAGGGGGAAGAGCGGAGAGAGGGTTGAGGTTGGGGTTTTACCTTATTTTGCAGGTCAGATCTAGGACGTTGGAAATTTAGCCTGGTGCCGGTCCAGGGGCCACTCTTCAAACTTACTATCGTGATCAAGAGTGATACCAGTCAAGCTCGTACAAAAACGAGTGAGCGCGTTCGATACACGTCAGAGAGGCCGTCCACTGGCCAGAACGGCCACATGAGGGTAGAAGAGGCGGTCGTTCAAGCATCGCTCCTGCTCGCTACGGCACGAAGCATCCAGTATGAGCGGCTCCTTCAAATACTGGGGGAGGGGGCCGGCGCCGAATGTGTTTACCTGCAGCGCGTCTCCCCCGATAATCGCCCGCCCGTTGCCGCTCCAGCCGAAAACGGCGAAGCGAACCTCGTCTTCTGGAATCGGCCAGGCGAGCATACGCCCGACGTCGGCAAGCTCGCCGGTGATCGTCCCCGGCGGCAACACAAGCAGATCGACACGGCAGATGACGAGAATCACCTTCTCGAAAGCCTGCTTGTGGACAAGAAAGTGGTGGCTGTTCCCATTATATCGGTCGAAGACACCTTCTACGGATATCTCGGAATAGCCTACAACCAGCAAACACCAGCGGCAGAGGAGGGGAGACGGATCCTCAGCGTCGTCGGTGACATGCTGGCGAGTTACTTCGATCGGCGATGGGCGGAAGGGGCACTCGAAGAAAGCGAGGCGCGCTATCGTAATCTGACGGAGAACCACCCGGACCCCATCTTAATCGCTACCCGCAGCGAGATTGCCTACATCAATGCGGCCGGTTGCAGGCTCTTCGGTGTGATCTCTCCCGAGCAGGTCGTAGGCAAGTCGCTGTTCGATTTTATCTCAGCGGATGAACATGCATCCGTGGATGAGCGCCTGAGCGACGTACTGGCTGGGAGAGCATCCGAGTCGCTTCGACACGAAGTGACCCGGATCGACGGCGAGTGGCGAATTGTCGAGTCCTTCGCCGTGCCGGTGCTTTACGAAGGCAAGCCTGCCGCTCAGGTCGTTCTCCGTGACATTACGGAGCGCCTGAAAACAGAGGAGCGCTACCGGACGTTTATCGACACGATATCAGAGGGCATCTGGCATGTGCGGTTGCGTGAACCGGTCTCAACGACTGCTGAGCCCAAGTTGCAAGCCGCGCATATTTCGAAGTACGGGTGCCTGGTCGAGTGTAATCACGTGATGGCTCAAATGCTCGGGGTAGCCAGGCCCGAGGACGCCGTCGGGCAGCCGCTCTGGATCCTCGACGCCACGAGCGGATTTGGAGAGACACTGGTGTGCTCGGATTACCGGGTGCACAACTGGGCGGCATCGCACGCCGTCGATGGCGACGAGCATCATTTCGTTTTAAATGCCTCAGGGATTACTGAGCGTGGCTATCTCGTGGGCCTCTGGGGAAGCTGCACGGACGTCACCGAGAACGTGGAGCTGGAGCGCCACATGGTATCGATGCTGGAGGAGCAGCAGCAGCAGATCGGGCGCGAATTGCACGACGGAGTCGGTCAATATCTCACGGGAGTCCGTATGCTGAGCCAGGTGCTGGCAGAGATGTATACGTCAGACGAGAGCGAAGAAGCACAACTGGCGAACAAGATCGTG
The DNA here is from genome assembly GCA_035699265.1 of Rhodothermales bacterium. Lineage (GTDB taxonomy): Bacteria > Bacteroidota > Rhodothermia > Rhodothermales > DASSAV01 > DASSAV01. Next base: position 8,151 of record DASSAV010000041.1, on the reverse strand, counting down.
CGGTTTGCCGGGCAGGCTTCGGAGCAGGTGCGGGGGATATATTACGGCCTCACCCCCGCGCAGTTGACAATGGACGGCCTTGCCCCGGCGCTCGAAGAACTCGCGGCAAATACGGACGTGCTGCCCAACATGCGCTGCCGCTTCGTTCACGACGGCATGGCAGATACGGCGGAGCGCGATGCGAAGCTTCACTTGTATCGAATTGCGCAGGAAGCAGTGAATAATGCACTCAAGCATGCCCAGGCAAGGTCGATCGTCATCACCTTCCGAATGGCGGGTGAGTGGTTGGACCTTGAAATACAGGACGATGGAGTCGGGTTGGATTTGCGGGAGCGGAAAAGCAAGTCGCTCGGGATAAACAGCATGTATTATCGTGCGCGTACCGTAGGTGCGGATCTTAAGATAGAAGCGGCACCGGGGAGCGGAACCATCGTCAAATGCAGGCTGCCGTGGCGGCAGCGAGAAGGGAATTGAACGGGAGCAGAACAAGCTACGGCGTATTACACGTACGCCGAATCCTTACATCGACTTAGTCAAATCTCTCGCCAGGCAGTGCCTCGGCGGACAGTCGATCCCGCTCTCGCCTCATATGTTTTGCGTACCGCTCGCGTGAAAATGCTCCGAAGGCATGATCCCTGGATGTGCGGGATTGGTATACTTCTGCGGGTAGTGATCCAAAGGGTGTCTGGTTGGTAGAAGCAGCCGTATTTCCATTCAGGCAATCGACAGCCGGGCAGCATCCGGGAAGCAACAAAACAGTAAGATTGTGGACATCTCAATCATAGGTACGGGATACGTTGGGCTCGTCTCAGGCACATGTTTCGCCGAGATGGGCAACGAAGTCGTCTGCGTCGATATCGACGAGCACAAGGTTGCGAAGCTCAGGGCAGGGGAGTTGACCATCTACGAGCCGGGCCTCGAGGTTTTCTTCGAGCGTGGGCTTAGGGAGCGGCGTTTACACTTCACGACTGACCTTGCGGAGGCTGTTGAGCACGCACAGGTGATCTTCCTGGCATTGCCGACACCTCCCAGCGAGGATGGGTCGGCAGACCTCTCCTACGTTCTCGGCGTTGCTCGCCAGATCGGCTTTCTACTCGCGGAGAATCCGAAGCATTCCTACAAGGTCGTCGTAAACAAGAGCACCGTTCCGGTGGGCACGGCGGACAAGGTGCGCGGTGTGCTGGAAGATGCCGGCCTCATTGCTGGCCGCGACTTCGACGTCGTCTCCAATCCGGAATTTCTCCGAGAGGGCGTCGCCGTAGAGGACTTCATGAAGCCGGAGCGCGTCGTCATCGGCACTTCCAGCGACCGTGCAGCCGGGATCATGAGGCAACTCTACGAGCCATTTGTGCGGCAAGGCAATCCGATCCTCATCGTGGACGAGCGGTCTTCTGAGATGACGAAGTACGCGGCGAATGCTTTCCTCGCTACGAAGATCACTTTCATGAACGAGATCGCAAATCTTTGCGAGCGCGTCGGCTCGAACGTAGACAACGTGCGGCGCGGGATCGGCCTGGACAGCCGCATCGGCAAGCAGTTTCTCTACCCCGGCATCGGGTTCGGCGGCAGTTGCTTTCCCAAAGACGTCCAGGCGCTCGCTCGAACGGCCCGGGAATACGACTACGATTTTCAGATTCTAGCTTCCGTTCTGGACGTGAATGAGAAACAGCGGGCGAAGCTCGTCGGCGAGGTCGCGGACTATTATGGCGACGACCTGCGTGGTAAGCACGTCGCGATCTGGGGCCTCGCCTTCAAACCCAACACGGATGACATCCGCGAGGCGCCGGCCCACTACATCATCCAGGGTCTCCTGGATCAGGGCGCCACGGTGGCGGCTTTCGACCCGGAAGCAACTGAGACGACCCGCAATATTTTTGGCGACACAATTCGATACGCGGAGGACGCTTATGCTGCTCTCAAGGATGCGGATGCACTCGTAATCTGCACCGAGTGGAACGAGTTCCGGCATCCTGACTTCGAGCAGGTGAAGAGCATTCTCAACGTACCCGTCATCTTCGACGGCCGCAACTTGTACGATCCGGTCCGTATGGCCGAACTCGGCTTTGAGTATTACTCCATAGGCCGTCCCCACTACGCACCAAGAACGCCGGAAGGTGAAGTAACTTTAAACCGAATGGGCCAGGGGAAAGCTGAATGAACGACAGACCGCGCACTCTCATCACCGGCGGGGCCGGATTTCTGGGCTCCCACCTCTGTGACCGGTTCATTGCAGAGGGCCACGATGTAATCTGTATCGATAACTTCATTACTGGAAGTCCGGACAACATCGCCCATCTCATCGGCCACGAGCGTTTCCACTTCATCGAGCACGACGTAACGAATTTTATCTACGTCGAGGGAGCGCTTGACAACGTACTTCATTTTGCCAGCCCGGCATCTCCCATCGACTATCTAAAGTACCCGATTCAGACGCTCAAGGTGGGAGCGCTGGGTACACATAAGGCGCTTGGCCTGGCAAAAGCGAAAGGCGCCACGTTCCTGATTGCCTCCACCAGCGAGGTTTACGGGGATCCGCTCATTCACCCGCAGCCAGAAGACTATTGGGGCAATGTTAACCCCATAGGTCTCCGCGGCGTCTATGACGAGGCGAAACGTTTCGCGGAGTCCATCACCATGGCGTACCATCGCTATCACGGCGTCGATACGCGCATCCTCCGGATCTTCAATACGTACGGCCCGAGAATGCGCCTCAATGACGGGCGGGCACTGCCCACATTCATGAGCCAGGCGCTTCGGAATGAGCCCCTCACCGTCTTTGGGGACGGCAGCCAGACACGCTCCTTCCAGTATGTCGACGATCTCGTCGAGGGCATCTACCGGCTTATCAGGAGCACGGTCAACGAGCCGGTGAACATCGGCAATCCGGATGAAATCACGCTCCTTCAGTTCGCGAAGGAAATCATCCAGCTTACCGGCAGCAAGAGTCCGATTGTGTTCAGGGATTTGCCGAAGGATGACCCGCAGGTCCGCCAACCCAACATCACGCGGGCGAAGCAGTTGCTCGGGTGGGAGCCGAAGGTTAACCGGGCCGAAGGCCTGCGCCGCACGCTGGAATATTTCAAGAGCCGTGTCGACGCTCCCATTGGTCAGGGTGGATGAAATAACTGAACGCCGGGCGCATGTTCGGAAGTATGGCAGGCAGCCACGTGCCTAGAGCCGGACCTTTGGTCCGGCTCTTTGTTTTTAGTGCGTGAGGCGGCAAGGCGCTTCCACGCGAGCTTGCAATGTGTCGGGGATTTGGAGGGTGGTGAGAAATAGCGTAACAGTACCGTCGCATTTGTTCTCACCTGCGTCTGCTGAAAGGCGCTATGTTGCGCGGGTCTGACAGCTAAGAAGCTGAGGGATGCATCCGGGTAAGCCTCTAAATGAGGGATGGGAATAGCCATTCGGCCACTTTGCGTGCAGAACACATGAAGGAATTGTGACGTGCCGCAGAGTCAGGAACTTGGCATGCGATTAGGGAAAGGGCCACTCGCTCCCAATTGCACCAAGCCAGGCCTTCAGCGCTATGACTCCATCGACTCGGCTGATACTTTGGACCGTTATTCTCCCGCTTTATGCGCCGGTAGCGCAGGCACAGTCCCACTTCAAAAGCTGTACGTCACGGACAGCGGAGACCGCGACCGTGATCGTTGACGCCGACGTGGTGGAAGTAAGCGGCCACCCCCTCGCTGCAGGCGACGAGATCGCGGTCGTGACCGGAGATGGCAAATGCGTCGGTACAAATGCCTGGAAGGATAGCAGCTTTGCGATCACCGTCTGGGGTAAGGACCAATTCTCCGACGGGGCGGGAATGGAAACTGGAAATGCGCTGCATTTCGTAGTCTGGGACGTTTCAGACAGTCAGGAATACCAGGATGTGGCTGCCAAGTACTCAGGCGGCAAGCCGTACCTCCGCACCGATGGCATCTTCGCGAAGGGAGCTGTTTACGAGCTCGCCTCGCTTGCCCTGAACGGGGATGGAGAGGCTTACAATCCGGGGGAAGCGTTGAAGTTTGCTCTGGAGCAGAACTATCCGAATCCGGTCAGGTCATCCACTACGATTCAGTACGGCCTTGAAACGGATGCCGACGTAAAGCTCGAACTATACAACATGCTCGGTCAGCGGGTCCGGATACTCGCTGATGAGCAGCAGAAGGCGGGCCGGTACGAGATACACCTCGATGCACGCGACCTCCCGAGCGGAGCATACATTTACCGCCTGCGGGCCGGGCAATACGTCGAATCGAAGACGCTCGTGATCGTCAAGTAGTCTCTCGGCAGATCGGTTATACCAAATCCGGCTTTACACTCCATGAATGGCTGTCATTGCGAGGAGCTTGCGCTGAAACGAGTTCAGCATGACAAATTGGGAGGTTGGCGCTGGCGTGTGGGGTGTCTCGACTTCGCTCGACATGACAGGTGGTGGGGGATGGTGCTGTTGTGGAGGGGTGGTGCTGTTTGCGGGGCATTTTGCCTGGCTGTAAGCACCCTCTCGCTGGAAGGGCGGGTGCTTGAGGTAAACGACCTATCTATCCAATCAGTGTTGACGCTCCACTAGGCAGGCTGATCGAACTTGCTCCCGAGGCGCAGGTGAAAACGTTCTGAGTCCGTAACAGCCCGTCGCGAACCCTTTCTACTCGCTATAAGTACAATAAAATAAGATTCTCGGAATATCAACCGCCCGAGCTTCCGGCGACGGAATGAGCACGTGGGGCCCTGTGCCACCAGACCACGCCAGCCATGTTAGACGCCCTCGCTGGAATCGCTTTCATCTTTGCTGTCGTAAGCTTTTGTCTTGCGGCGATCCTGCTCAATTACCTGAAGCACCAGCAAGGTATGGCCCAGTGCGCACACGCTGAGGAGTCCCTGCATGAGCCGGGCGAGCTGGTCCCTGAGTCGCCGTCTGCGGGTAATGCTGATTGCTTGCGCCAGAGGGAGGGCGGAGAATCCCATAAGCTTCTCGGAGCCGCGACATCGAGCCCGGCCGAACGTAGGGGATCCGCCCTCAGAACGCGATCAGGCGCCGCGCCCGGTGACTCGTAAACGTATTTCGCGCCCCCGGGTCTTTACGCCGACCCCAAGGCACGAGGCGTGTCACCAGCCGAATCGGGTTTTTTTAGGCTGGGGTTTTAGCTCCGCGTGTATGAGGACACGGTGGTTGGGCTCGACCTGTACGTGGGATGACCAGCGCTCGTAGCCTTCTTTACTGATCGTAATCGTGTAGGAGCCGGGGGCAATAGCCGACAGGTCCAGCGGTGTGCTGCCAACGTCCCGCCCGGAGAGCTGGACCGTGGCGCCGGACGGGGACGACCGGACTTGAATGCCTCTGCCGGCACGTTCGGCGGTATCCGTTTCGGTCGTAGCTGCCGGGTTGGAGGGAGGTGAGGGTGCGGCGTCCTCGCGTGATGCAGTGCCCTCGACCTTCTTCTCTGTTCTCTGCGGCCGAGGCGCGGCCTTTCGGTGCGTAGCTCCGCTGCGCAGGTCAAAGGACAGGTTTCTGGGGACGTCATGATCGAACAGCACCACAACCTGATCTTTCGACGTTCTCCCGAGGGCGACACTTACTACGTAGGCGCCCGGATCCAGCAAGTGGGCCAATAGGGGGGTCGTGCCGACCTGAATGCCATCTATCGAGACGGCGGCACCGGCGGGGGAGCTATATACATTTAGCGGTATGCGTGCATCGAGCGGGGATAGGGCATGCATGCGGTCCGTAGCTTCAGGTCCACTCCCGTCGCCGTTCATCGAAGGGGAACGAGCCTCCATAAGCATGACTTCCTCCTGTAAACGCTGCAATTCCGTTTCGACGGCCGCCTGTTTCTTTGCCATGTGCGCCCATACGAGTCCGAATCCTGTAGCCAGCGTCACGACCAGTAGGGCCAGGCCTGTTCCCACACGCCCCATCAAAGGGGAAAGCTCACGGCCAGGATGGGGCGGGTAAAGCGGCCCTTCACGTGGCCAGTCGGGTACTTTCTTTAGATGGGCACCGACGGCCTCGTCCGACTGAGGGATCGGCGGGCGCCGGGGAGGCAAGGAGTGCTGAGGAGCGTGCGACATATCACCCCACTATTCTCGAAAGGCCGACACAGTTGTAGTGAGGGCGGCCCTTTTTCATCTCGCCGAACGGGCAATCAGCGGTGCCAGTGCGAATTCTGCACCTTACAAAAGTAAGGAAATGTAAATGAAAGAAACCGTTGTACTTGTAACGGAGACGCTCCCTTCCTGGCAAAGTGCAGCATAACCGAGATCAGGAACGGTAACGTGTGCAGGGTGAGCTGTTCATAATAGTTAGACGAGCGGAGGCGTAGATAAAAGAAGGGCTTCAGCCGCGTGGCTGAAGCCCCTCTTCTGATGGACAGGCCGTAGTCGACCGATCCGTGCCCAGATCAATGGTAGAAGACGACTACATTGCCGTCTTGAAGCACGTCCAATCCGATGACGGCATCATGATCGACATTGCTCGTATCCAACGCTTCTTCCAGGGCATCGGTATCGTCGATGGTGTCCTGGAGCTGGCTACGTTGTGCTGCGGCATCTGCGATCGCCTGATCCAGGTCGGCCGTATTTCCAGTCGACGGCGCCAATGACTCAACACTGATGACGTGGACGCGGTCGGCTGTGAGATCAGTCAATGCACTGAGTTTTGCAATGGCGGCGTCCGTGCCATTCACGGCCGCCAGCACGTTTGCGTAATTGACACGATCGATGCTCTGACCAGGGGCTTGATCGTTGACGGGGATCATTGGGGCGCCGAAAGCCTCTCCCAACGAATCGGTCTCTGTGCTATCCACCACCTGGCTGAATGCCGAGGGAGCAGATAGGGCCAGGATAGCCACCAAAAACATGGACAGGGCGGACACTTTCTTGAGTACCATACTCTCTTCCGGTTTGAGTTGATGTGACGTGATCAGGTGACGTGATGAGGGTCGGAGAGATGTATCGAAACGAGAAGGGCTGTCGTGCGGGGCTGCCGAAGGGAGATCTGAACCCTACCGGCCGCACCAGTCTTTTCCGTCAGACTCTATTTGCAAAACAGGTTAACGGTGCCATCATTTGCCACGTGTAGTGCGACAATCTGATTGACATGCAGGGCTCCTTTCCGGAGCGCTGCGAGAATCGGCCTGCGGGTGCTGAGTGCCTGTTGAAGCTCGAGGATTTCCTGTGCGTGGGCCGTCATAGATTCCTCCAGCACCCGAGAACGCTCGTCATTTCCGTTAATCAGTTCTGCTACCTGCACCGTATGAATACCATCCTCACGGAGCTTAGTGAGTTTACCCAGGGCCATTACTTCAGCCTCGGGTCTTTTCACGGCGGCGAAGAGATGATCCAGATCCGATGCCGCTTCCAGAGATGTAGCAGGGGTTACGGCATCGGCACCGGTGTATATGCCACCCCCGATGATGAGGACAAAAGCCACCAGTGCAATGCAAGGGAACACGTTCCTTCTCCACATACCATTCTCCCGTGTTGTGTACGAGTAGATAGGTGATCGACACGTAAGCACGTACACGTGGTATGCCGAATCGCGGAGTCATCGTAAATCCTTGTTGCTAATAACATAGCCGTTACGATGTATTCGATTATGGGGCGCATTGGGCTTCGGCATCACGGCATGGATCGGCAGCAGTGGGAAATGCTTGCACATGTCCAAAGGGGAAACTGCACACCTCGTTTATCCGTGGTCATTGAACGTTACGGAAGGTGGGGCAGGTAATAGTTAGTAGTGAGCAGTGAACAGTTGTTGGCGGGGTCAGCGGTAGATCTTGTTTCGGAAAGCGCGGCCACGCTGGGCGTCGGCTTGCTGTGAGGACAGCGCGGGCTTGTTCTTGGCTTTTCGTGCTTTGTTCTTTGTCAGTTGTTGGTGGTCAGTGGGCCGTCGTTCTGTCGTGTGGGTAGGTGCGGAGGCCGGTGAGGAGGCAGGCTGTTGCACAGATTGCACGTTTTCTGTCGGTTGTTCGTGGTCCGTGGTCAGTTGTTGTCCTGTCGTCGGGGAGGGTGCGGAGGCCAGTTCGGCGGTCGATTGCACACTTTGCACAGATTGCACGTGTTTTTCGGGCGTTTCGGGCGATTGGGGCTCTGTGGTGGATCCAGCGTGTGTAGGTTTTGCGGGGACGAGGCCGAGGGTCTGGAGAGTGTGGATGACTTCGG
>DASSAV010000040.1:0-2880 GCA_035699265.1 Rhodothermales bacterium | reverse complement strand
TCGAACAGGTAGAACCCACGCTCGTCGCGGCGGCGGCCAGGGAACATGATGCAGTGGCCCGGATTGCTAAATCGCGGAAGCTCACGGACGAGCGGCATTGAAGGGCACTCCCACGTTGTTGAGAATTTCAGAGGCGGCGGCGTTACGCATCTCACGGGCTGCCAGGCCAACCGAATCGGCAAGCTCAGCATAGCCCCTGCGGTTCAGGTCCTCGGAGAAGTCGGCCATGGCATGCGCCAGCTCAGCATACCGAAGAGCGGCGTCTAGATCGGCTTGCTTACGCATCGCGCCCGCTCCTGACCTGGTAGCCCGAGGACCGGCGGCGGCGCGATCCACGCGCCTTGGCGGCCGCAGCCAGATCGGATGCGTGCTTACGGCCAAACGCCTTGGCAGCAGCAACGCCCTTGCGGCGCTTGATGTTGAGGAACGCGGCCGTAGCCTGACCGCTCTTAGGATCGTACGGCATCAGTACCTCGCCCTCAGGGTCTGGGAGGCTCGGCGAGCGCGCGCAGCGTACTGCTTGGCCATGGGCGCGGCAGACGACTTCTTCGTCGGGACGCGGGCGGCAGGTGCGGTGCGGCGCTTTCGAGCGCGATAGGGATTCAGGTTCACGTCATCATTCCGGTTGCAGATGGATACTCGGCCATTGGGCCTGAGTTCTCCATCAGGCTCCAGTCGGGCGCGTGGCCAGCACGCCAGGAATCGTGCTTCCTATACGACTCGGGGCGGGGATACCAGGGCCGCTGCGTGAAAGCGTAGCGGCAAGCATCCATACCGTCATCGAACTCCTTGACGACCTCGAACACGCCGTCTGGGCGGTCCTCCGTGCGGTACTCCTCGGCTTCCAGCAGAAACTCGGGATGCACACACGAGGCGACGTGGAACGAGCCCTCTTCCATCCTGCGCCAGATGTTCGACACGCCACCATAAACAATCGCGTTGGAGTCCTGGATTTTCGGGCTGACCGTCGCGATCCCTAGCGTCTGAAGCTCAGACTTGATCGTCACAGTCGATCCCGCCAACATGGAGTGCTGCCCGCCCGCGTACGGGTCCATCACGTAGAGCGGCTGCTGACGAATCCCCCAGGTCCGATTTCCACGAGCAATTGCGTCCCGGAAGGCAAGTGGGCTGCCCTTATGCACGTACTCGACGTGGTAGACGATTCCCCGGTTGGCATCATCAAAAGCCACCCAGACGAAAGCCGCTCGCCGGTATGAAGGGTCGATCCCCACAATCGTCTGGCATCGGCGGATGAACCGCTGATGGTCGGGATTGTCGGGCGAAAGCGGGACGACGTACTTCCTGAAGTTGGGATAGACGAGCCCGCCGAACGCGACGAACTCTCCAGTGCGCCGTGCCTCACGCTCGTTCTCCTCGAAGATCGCCAGGGCCTCTGCGATGTCTTGGTCCGTCAGGTCCGGATTGTCGTCCATCTCGGCCCGGAGGATTCGTGGCACCAGGTCCGTGCCTTCGAAGCACTCTCCCAACACCCCAGGACGGTAGATGTCGTGGTAGAGCCATCCGATACCACCGCCGGTCATGTTGACCGGGGTCAGGCCGAACCTAGCGGTGCCACGCCTGGTCGTCAGACGGACCCAGTTCTCGCCCCAAATGCCCTTGGTCGTCGGCTCGTCAATGATCACGTAGTCGAGCGCCGTACCGACCATGACCTTCGGGTCCTGCTCGCTGGTGTAGAACTCCAGCCGCCCGCCGTCGTGGAAGTAGAGCACCTTGCCCTTGTCGGTGTAGGCCTTGTCCCACCGCTTCCCCCGGAGAATCGAGGGCGGAATCCAGCGCTGAAGCTCCGGCAGGACGATGTTGTTCAGGGCCTTCTCAGACGGGGCGATGTAGCGGCCTGCGACGGCCTGGCTCGCGGCGTGCGCGGGGCGCGGCCGCCTGAACTCCTTGAGCCGGTCAGGAAGCAGTTCGTCGGGGGTGTGCTGGATGATCGCCCAGACGACGTTGGCGGTCGTCTTTCCCATTCGGTTCCCCGCCGCAAGCAGAACGATGCGCTCCATTGCGGCCATGTAGTTGTACTGCTTTGGGCGGCCGCCCTGGGGATTTCGCTCGGAGGGCGCGGGGCACTCCGGCGAACCGCACCAACTGCGGCAGGCGTGGAACCTAAGAAGCGGGTTGGCCTGAGCGAGAGCGTCGAGGGCCTCCTGAATCCTCAGGAACTCCTGCTGGTCGTCATGAGGTAGGTTCTCAAAGCGGCCGTCAAGCATCTTCAGTCTCAGCCAGGTTCTCTACGTGGACGGGGAGTTCGGGCTGTGAGGCGCGCTCTAGGATTGCCTCAGCCGCCTTCTCCAGCGCCGCGAAGTTGATATTGTGCTCGACCACCTGAGTGTCTTCGCCTCGGGCGGCGCGGGCGCCAACAGTGGCGAGTCCTCGGGAAGCGCCCATGGCGCGCATCAGGGCCGCGAGCCCCTTGGCGTCGGCCGTCTTGATCAGCGACTCGGCGCGCTGGAGAGCCTCGAACTCGCGCTCTGTGTAGGCGTCGGCGAGGTCCTCAAGAGACTGGGCCTGGCGCTCCTTGCGACGGGGAGCGGCGTCGGGGGAGGCGAGCAACTCGGACCAGTACTCTGGCATCTGCTCGCGGAAGCGGCGGATGGTCTTCCCGTAGATGCCAAGTTCCCGGGCGGCGGGGTTGGTGCCGATCTTGGCGGCGAGACGGAGGGCGGTGCGCTTCTCCTCATCCGTGTAACGCGCATTTCCCTTCTCACCCACTCGGACACCTCATGATTACATCGCCGTGCTCTCGCCAAGGACGGCGGCACTTTGGGCAGACTTCAGAGACAGTGGGAGTGGTCATCAGGACCCCTTCGGCCGACCCACATGGGGGTCTTTACTTCCGGGCTTCAGCCACACGAGATTGGACGG
>DASSAV010000039.1:0-2101 GCA_035699265.1 Rhodothermales bacterium | reverse complement strand
GGACGAAGTAATCCGGATTGTAGGTGATCCAGGAGGCGTTCGAACGCCGGGTCGAGCCCGGAGCGCCATAGACGTTGGTGCCGTCAGCGTAAAACAGGTAGTCGGTCTGGTACACGCGGACTTCCTGGCTCTCGGCCGTCTGGTTCCGTACCTGGATGGCGCCCTGGTACGTTTCGCCCGGCTGCGCGGTGTGCTCCTCCGAGAGGCCGCTGACGACCGCGACCTGCGCGTCGGCAGCGCGCACCCAAAGGCAGAGGGTAAAGAAAAGCAGTAGGTATCGCATAGGGGGCGAGAAAGCTACTCCTGGACGATGGTGTAGGTAACCACGTGGACGTCAGCACCTTCCTGGTCACTGTTTCCCTGCTCGTCCGTAGCGGACGCCACATATAAAAGCCGAGCCTGCTCCCTGCGTGTGCCGGATGGGACGTGCACGATCAGGTCGGTCGGGGCCATGCCGTTCCGCAGCAATACCGGTCCCGCGCTATACCCGGCCGTCGGACTTAGCGCGGTCACCGCCAGAAAGAACGACTGCCCCGGACAGGCCGTCTGTACGGTGACTTTCGTCTGAATCGACTGCCGTTTGAACAAGATCTTCGTCTCAACGGTCGCGTCGACAGGCAGCCAGCCGCCGGTTTGCACCCGAAGCACCGGATCGTTTCCGGTAAGGACGACCTCCTGCGCCGCTGCTCGGCGAGGGGCCGCCAGGGAGGCCAAGAGGGCTCCGGCAAGCACGGCGGTGGCGTAGAACTTGTTGGTAGGCCGCATGGCTCGGGTGCCTTACTGCTGCGTGACGGTGAACGTGACGAGGTGCAGGTCGCTGCCACTCCCCTGCTGCAAGCTGGCCGTGCCCGTGTAGCGAATCACGGCGGTACCAGTCGTCTTCCCGACGTCCAGAATGAAGTCTTTCGGCGTAACGCCGAGCACGCGCTCCGGTGCGGGCGTACCTGCCGTGGCGTTCACAGCCATTACCTTCAAGGTGTATTTCGGTGCTGCGAGATCGGTCTGAACCGTGATTTTGAGGTGTCGTCGATTGATGCGCCAGGAGAGCACCGTCGACTCATCGACTGCGGTCATGGCCTGCTGCCCGAGTCCCAGGTTCGATTCGGCCGCGACCAGCTCCAGGCTGGGGCGGGAGATGTTGATGACGATAGAGGGAGTCACTTCGACGGTAACCGTGTGGCTCTCTTGCGCGAACTGTGCGTGTGCGCTCGTCACAGACAGCGACACGAGCAGCACTGGTATGGTGAGGATGACCTTCGACATGGCTGGTTTGCAGGTGGCGGCGCAAATACTGCACCAATCCACCCATACCGGCCGAGGACAGCCCTACGAAAGGCGAGCCGCTTCCCGCAGTGCCGCTCCCTACCAAAGGACGGCGCGCGGAAAGCGGCTCTCGTACAGGAGAGAGGCGGTCAGAACGTCCGCTCCCTCTGGGTCAACAACTGGATGCTTTACTGCGCTGTGATCGTATACGTGATGGTGGCGTTGCTGATCGTCGTAGCGACTGCCGTGTTCGCGGCGCTGAGCGAGTAGGTGAGCACGTGGCTGGACATCCCCCGCTGGATGCCGCGCACGATGTCGTGGGCAGTGCCGTCGGACAGGTTGGCCGTCTGGCCGCCGGCGCCGGCCGCCGCGACGGAAAGCGCCAGTCCGGTAGCAGACAGGTTCTGGCTAAACTGCGCCTGGATCTTGAGGGGTGCGGCGGACGTGCCGTAGTTATTCAACTGGTAGAGCGTCGTGCCGGCGTTTGTAGCCGTCTGCCAGGTGCCCGTGGCGGCGTCCCCGCTATTGATGGTCAGCGTGAGCGGGCTATTGCTTGAGAGTGCAATCGCCGAGAGGCTCGGGAAGCTGAGCGTCACGTTCTGCGTGACGCTCTGGGCCGAGGCGGCCTGTGCGGTAAGGAGCACCACGACGCCGAGGAGGAGGCTGGCGAGACGTTTCATAGCGGTAAACCGGGAGGGTTGATTGCGTTTTCTGTCGTTCACGTCGCAATTCTATCCCTCCGTCCGGCCCCGCCCTGTCGTCTTTGGCGCATGGGGGCCTCACGTATGGCTACTCCGGCGTACGATTCCAGTGCGTCGTTTCGTATGGCCTACCCTCG
>DASSAV010000038.1:0-8800 GCA_035699265.1 Rhodothermales bacterium | reverse complement strand
TTAGTCGCGGGAGGCCGATTGTTTTGCCTTCTGTTCCAGCGCAACCTGTTCCTCGTCGGTCTGATTCAGGATGACGAAGACGTAGTCGGCCCGGTCGACGGGAGAGGTAGGCGTAAGGAAGATGCGAAGCTGGTTGCGGCCATGCAAGGTGGCGACGGAGTCCACGAAGCCGATGGGATACCCGGCTGGAAAGGTTCCGCTGGCCCCGCTCGTGACGACGAGTTGCCCTCTCAGGACGGGCTCGGTACGCGAGACGTACTCCATGAGCAGCTCGTCGCGGTTTTCGCCTTCCCACCTGACGATGCCGTTGGCTTGCAGGGACTGGATCTTTCCGGGGATGCGCAGATCGGTGTTCAGGTAGGGCATGACGAGGGCGTAGTGGGGGCTCACGTCGAATACCCGCCCCAGGACCCCGCGCTCATCGACGACCGCCATTCCGGCGCGGACGCTGTCCGTGCTGCCGACGTTGAGGGTCAGGAAGTTGCGCTCGCGGGTGATGTCGCGCCGGACGACGCGCGCTGCTTTGAGCGGATACCGCGTCGTGTCCTGGAAGCCTATTAAGCGCCGCAGGCGCTGGTTCTGGTAGATCGATTCGCGCGAGCGGGCGACCTGGCTGGAGAGGGCAATGTTCTCTGCGCGGAGCGAGCTGTTCTCATCGAGCGCCCGGAAGTAGCCGCCCAGCCAGGCGAACCGCGATTCGACGGCGGACGTGAATTCGAGCGAGGCGGCGCGAAGCGAGCGCACGACGGGCTGGTTCTGCGCGACCAGGATCAGCATCGACGTCGTCAGGAGGACGAACAGGAGTACCCAGTCTTGAATCCGTTCCCACCACCTACTCGTCATCTCGATTTCTTACAATAGCACTCTTTCGTATCGGCTGAGGTCTTCGAGAACCTTGCCCGTACCACGCACGACAGCCGTCAAAGGATCCTCCGCGACGTAGACGGGCAGTTCCACGCGGTTGCGGATGAGCGTGTCCAACCCTTTGAGGAGGGCGCCGCCGCCCGTCAGCATGATGCCGCGCTCGAGGATGTCGGCGCCGAGTTCGGGCGGGGTGCGCTCCAGGCAGCGGATCACGGCGGCCGTGATCTGGCTCACGGCGTCGCGCAGTGCCTCGCGCACGTCTTCGGAAGAGATGGTGCGAACCTTCGGGATGCCGCTGACGAGGTCGCGTCCCTTGACGCTGACTTCCAGTTCGGGGTCGAGTTCGATGGCGCTGCCGACCTCACACTTGATGCGTTCCGCCGTACGCTGGCCGATGAGGAGGTTGTGGTTGCGTTTAAAATACTGGACGACGGCGCTGTCCAACTCGTCGCCGCCGACGCGAATGGACTCGTCGATGACGATGCCCGACAGCGCGATGACGGCGATCTCCGTCGTGCCGCCGCCGATGTCGACGATCATGTTGCCGACGGGCTCCTCGACGTTGAGCCCGATGCCGATGGCGGCGGCCATGGGTTCGGCGATGAGGTGGACCTGTTTGGCGCCGGCGTGCTCGGCTGAATCCCGCACGGCCCGTTTTTCTACCTCCGTGATGCCGCTCGGAATGCACACGACCATCGAGTTGATGGACGTATACCAGTTCTTCTGCACTTTCTTGATGAGCCCCCGGATGAGGTGCTCCGCGACCTCGAAGTCCGCGATGACCCCGTCCTTGAGGGGGCGGATGGTCTCGATGTCACGGTGGGTGCGCTCGTGCATCTGCTGGGCTTCGGTGCCGATGGCGAGCGGCTTCCGCGTGTTGCGGTGCACCGCCACGATGCTCGGCTCGTTCAGCACGATGCCTCGGGTCTTGATGTAGATGAGCGTGTTCGCCGTGCCCAGGTCGATGGCGATGTCGGAGGAAAAATTGAACAGTCCCATGCAAATTCAGCGGGAAATACTTTCTTGCGGGTTCAGTGAGGTGTGTAAAAGAGCGCCAATATACGCATGCGTGCATCGCTGAAAACCTGCGAGAGGTATAAAACGAGCCGGTACGCTATCGTCGCGCGTTGCGTCAGCAAGCAATTAGCCTGCCAGACCTGGGATGGTGCAGCGTGCCCTGGTGTTCCTAATGGCGGAAGTGGCGGGCGCCGGTGAAGACCATCGCCACGCCGTACTCATTGGCCGCGTCGATGACTTCCTGATCGCGGATGGAGCCGCCGGGCTGGATGACGGCGCGGGCGCCGCTTTTCGCCGCGGCGACGAGCCCATCGGCGAAGGGGAAGTAGGCGTCGGACGCGAGGACGGAATTCTCGAAATCCAAACCAGACTTGCTGCCTTTCATGAGGGCCACTTCGGACGAGTCCACACGGCTCATCTGTCCGGCTCCGATGCCCAGGGTCGCCCGGCCGCGCGCGTAGACGATGGCGTTGCTCTTGACGTGTTTCGCGACGCGCCAGGCGAAGTCGAGGTCTTTCCATTCTTCGGGAGTAGGCGTGCGTTCCGTCGCCACGCTCCAATCGTCTTTCTTCTGATCGAAAGGCGGGATGACCGGGTCGCGGTCCTGGACGAGGAGGCCGCCGACCACGTAGCGGACGTCGCGCCCATGATCCTTGCGGGCTGGCTGGAGCTGGCGGATGAGGCGGCGGTTCTTCTTGCGCTGAAGCAGGTCGAGGACGCCCTCTTCGAACGCGGGCGCGATAATGATTTCGGTAAAGATCGCGTCGATGGCCTCCGCGGTGGGGAGGTCGAGTGCGCGGTTCACGACGACGATGCCGCCGAAGGGCGACTGCCGATCCGTGGCAAAGGCGGAGCCGTATGCCTGTTCCAGTGTGTCAGCCGTGGCCACGCCGCACGGGTTTGTGTGTTTCAGGATGGCGACGGTCGGGTCTGCGGATTCGAACTCATCGATGAGCTGCAGGGCGGCGCTCAGGTCGATCAGGTTGTTGAACGAGAGTTCCTTGCCGTGCAGCTGCTCGAAGTAGCGGAAGGGATACCCGTACAGCGCCGCAGCCTGGTGCGGGTTTTCGCCGTACCGGAGCGGCTGTGCCTTCGGGAGCTGGACGTTCAGGACGTCAGGGAGATCGTCGTCAGAAGTTGCCGGCGTCACAGGCGTGTGATCGAAGTAGCCGGCCACGGCCCGGTCATACGACGCCGTGTGCTCGAAGGCGCGGTGCGCGAGACGGCGCCGGGTGGCGAGGCCGAGCGTGCCGCCCTGCTGCTCCAACTCTGTGGCGACTTCTGCGTAGTCGTCGGGGGTGGTCACGACGCCGACGAAGAAGAAGTTCTTCGCGGCGGCGCGGATCATGCAGGGGCCGCCGATGTCGATATTCTCGATGGCGGCGGCGTCCGTCACGTCCGGTTTTGCGACGGCCTCGGCGAACGGATAGAGATTGACGACCACCAGGTCGATGGGTTCGATGCCGTGCGCGGCGAGGGCGGCCAGGTCTTCCGGGTCGGTACGCCGTGCCAGCAGTCCGCCATGGACGGCCGGGTGGAGCGTCTTCACGCGCCCGTCGAGGATTTCGGGGAAGCCGGTCAGGTCGGACACCTCGGTGACGGGGAGGCCGGCCTCCCGGAGCGCACGCGCCGACCCGCCGGTGGAGATCAGGGCCACGCCCAGGTCGTGCAGGCGCCGGGCAAAGTCGACGAGGCCGGTCTTGTCGAACACAGAGAGCAGGGCCCGGCGGACGGGGTAACGGTCTTCAGGGGCGGGGAGATTCTTTACTGAAATCATGGGAGAAAGCGGTGGGTAAGACCGGAAAGCGTCATACTAAATCCGGATGAACAGTTTGGTCGGTGAAATAGATACAAACCACCCCCGGCCCCTCCTTGGAAAGGAGGGGAGTCGGAGGGGAGCTCGTTTCGCTTCCACCTATTGTTCAAGGAATTAAACGGATTCCGCATCACAGGTGATCGGCGGGGCGGTCGTGGATGAGGACGCGCCGTCCCTCAACCGAAATACGCCCCGATGCAAAGAGGCGGATCGCTTCGGGGTAGAGACGGTGCTCGACTTCCAGAACGCGGCGCGCCAGGGTTTCGGGCGTATCGTCCTGCCGCACGGGCACCGGCTCCTGCAAGACGATGGGTCCGGTGTCGTACTCCTCATCGACGAGGTGAACCGTAGCGCCCGTCCAGCGGGCGCCATATTCCAGCACCGCTTTATGTACGCGCATCCCATACATGCCGTGCCCGCCGAAGGCCGGCAGGAGAGACGGGTGAATGTTCAGCACCCGGTGGTGAAAAGCATGCACAACCTCCAGCGGGATCTTCTTCATGTACCCGGCGAGCGCGATCAGGTCGGTCCCGGCTTCGCGGAGGGCGTCGAGCATGGCAGCGGTGTACGCTGCCTCGTCGGCGGATGCATCAAACTGTAGGACACGGGCGGGGATACCGTGGCGCTCGGCTCGGGCGAGTGCGCCGGCATCCGGACGGCTACAGACCAGGAGCGCGACGTCGACCGGTATGAATCCGGTCTCCACCGCATCGATGACGGCCTGGAAGTTCGTTCCACCGCCCGATGCGAAGACAGTCAATCTGGCTCGTTGCGCGCTCATAGGTATTTGCGTTGCGAAAAAAGTATGTTAGGTGGGCGGGGCGCATGTCCGCCGGGAAGAACCGGTGAAAACGAGGCGGAAGGTTCGCGGGTTGAAGGTTGGCGAGTTGAGTGTGAGGGCGTATGTGGGGGTGGGGTCAGGCGACGACGGGTTCGAGAATGTGGAGTTCGGCGTTTTCCGGTGTGACGGTGAGGCGGGCGCGGACGCCTACGGGGATGGGGCTCTTGATGGGGAAGTGGCCGTAGACGAGGCCTTTTGCAACCGGGAGGTTGAGGCCGCGCGTATAGAAGCCGATCACTTCCTCCAGTGTGAGTGTGGGGCGGTCGTGGGGCGGCTCCCACTCCGTGAAGCCGCCGATTACCAGCCCGCCGAGCCGGTCGAGGATGCCGGAGAGCTTCAGTTGGGCGAACATGCCGTCGAGCCGGTATGGCTGCTCGCCGACCTCTTCCAGGAAGAGGATGGCGCCGTCCAGCGACGGCAGGTACGGTGTGCCGATGAGCCGGGTGATGAGCGTAAAGTTGCCCCCCAGGAGGACGCCTTCCGCCGAGCCGGGGCGGACCGGCTCCAGCACTTCCCCGGCGGGGCCAAGCAGCGGGGAGGGGGCGGCGCCCTGCGCGAGATCCCAGAAGAGCCGCTCGCTTGCGGCCTCCGGTGCGCTCCACTCCACTGCCACCATCAAACCTGAGATGCCTGTCAGTCCGGCTTTCTGGTAGAGCGCGAGGTGCAGGGCGGTGACGTCGCTATAGCCGACGACCAGCTTCGGATCCCTGCGGGCCGCCTGGTAGTCGATGTAAGGCAGGAGGCGGAGGGTGCCGAAGCCGCCGCGGACGCAGAAGAGTGCCTTGACGTCGGGCCGCCGGAGGAAGCCGTTCAGCTCTTCCAGGCGTACTCCGTCCGTTCCGCAGAGGTAACCCACGCGGTCGAAGGTCTCCCGCGCGGTCACTACGTCGTAGCCGAGCGACTTCAGGTGGGCGATGCCGCCTGCGAGCTTGTCGTAGTCGGTAGGGGCGCTGGCGGGGGCGATGACGGCGATGGTATCGCCGGGGCGGAGCGGGGTCGGTTTCAAGGGGTCTATGGTTGAAGGTTGAAGGTTGAAGGTTGAAGGTTGAAGGTTGAAGGTTGAAGGTTGAAGGTTGAAGGTTGAAGGTTTGTGGGGTAGCCTGTTGTTTAAGTTCCGTAAGATGTGGCTATTCGCTTCAGTTTTCAAACCACCGTTGAGATCATCGTAAAGCGTGCATGACAGCGATCAGGCCGCCCGAGTATTTTCCCCGGCTTTCGTACATGGCGTTGCTGCTGGCGGCTGACAGTGGGGTGCTGGCGGATACGTTTCAGTACAGCAGGCAGTCGTTCCAGAACCGGATGCGCATCCGGACGCCCCAGGGGCGACACTGGCTTTCCGTTCCGCTGAAGGGAGGGCAGCACGGCAGGCCGATCTGCGAGGTAGAGATCGACCGGCGCGTGAACTGGCAACGGACGCACTGGCGGTCGCTCGTGTACAACTACAGCTCGGCGCCGTTCTTCCAGTTCTACGACCGCGAGGTGCACGAACTGCTCCACGAGGAGTGGCACACGCTGGGCGAGCTGACCTGTGCGTCGGTCGAGTTGCTATGCCGGTTGCTCGGCGTGGAGACGCTGCTCCGTCGGGCCTCTGCGTTGCCGGGCGCCCCGGCAGACCTGGAAGGGGTGGCTCATTCGGTGCATGACGGTACGTTGCTGGCACTGCCGGATACCGCATCGCACGACGCGCGGCTCGTGGGCAACGTTCGGGTGCTGGCATATTCCGAACGGGTCCGGCATCAGAACTTTCCGGGCTTCGAGGCAGGGTTGTCGGCTTTGGACCTGCTGTTTAATTACGGCCCGGAGGCTCGGTCTATTTTGCAAGAGGGAACGTCAGTAGCGGATGACGTTGGGGCATGATGGATACGGGGCATTCAGGAGGGTTCTTGCCGCAAGCCTTCCAGGACGGGGCGGAGGACTTTCCAGACGTTTCGGGCCACGATGCGGTCGCCCTCGGCGGTGGGATGGATGCCGTCGGACTGGTTGAGGCGGGGGATGCCTGCCACGTTCTCCAGGAGGAAGGGGATGAGGGGGATATCGTTTTCGCGGGCGAGGTCGGGGTAGATGGCTTCGAAGCGGCGGACGTAGTCGGCGCCGTAGTTCGGCAGGGCTCTCATGCCAGCGAGGATGATGCGCGCGTCGGGGTAGCGGGCGCGGGTGCTGTCGATGATGCCTTGCAGGTTTTTCTTCGTCGTGGCCGGGGGGATGCCGCGCAGCATGTCGTTCGCGCCCAGTTCGATGATGAGGACGTCGACGGGCTGTTGCAGAAGCCAGCCGATTCGGCTGAGGCCGCCGGCGCTCGTCTCGCCGCTCACGCCGGCATTGACGACCTTGAAGTCCCAGCCCAGCGAGTCGATTTTCTGTTGCAGGAGGGCGGGATAGGCCTCTTCGGGATCGAGTCCGTACCCGGCGGTGATGCTGTTTCCCATGGCCACAACGACCGGCGCACGCGCGCGAACGGACGCGCTATCCGGCCTCGGCGGAGCAGCGGAGGTTTCCGCGGCCGGGTGCGTGGCGGCTCGTTCGTCGCCCGACGAAGAAGAGGTGTCCTGCTCGCAGGCGGCGAACAGCAGAACACAAAGCAGGAGGGCGGGGTATAGCGGAAGGGACCGCATCGCGACCGGTAACGTTGTCGGTGTCGGAGTCACTACATGAAATCACGAATACAAGTTTCAGGATTGCGGCATGCCCGAACCGGTTGTTCTGGAGGTTACGAATCTTACGCAGGTATACGCGAGCGGGTCTCGGACGCTCACCGTCCTGCAGGACGTCACCTTCTCTCTCGCAGAGCGGGAGACTTGTGCGGTCGTCGGCCCCTCCGGCAGCGGCAAGACGACGCTGCTGGGGCTGTGCGCCGGGCTCGACCGGGCGTCGTCGGGCTCCGTGAGGCTGTGCGGGACCGACCTGGGACCGCCCTCTGAGAACGCCCGGGCGGAGATGCGCAACCGGTACGTCGGTTTCGTCTTCCAGTCGTTTCAACTCATTCCGACGCTGACGGCCATCGAGAACGTGATGGTTCCCGCCGAGCTGCGGGGCGACCGGCACGTCCGGGCGCGGGCCGACGACTTGCTGGAGCGGGTCGGTCTTGGGGATCGCATGCACCACTATCCGGCGCAACTCTCGGGCGGGGAGCAGCAGCGCGTGGCGCTCGCCCGGGCGTTCATCAACGAGCCCGCGATTCTGTTCGCCGACGAGCCGACCGGCAACCTGGATGCAGAGACGGGCGCCCTGATCGAGGACTTGCTGTTCGAGTTGAACCGCACGGCGGGTACGGCGCTGGTGGTGGTGACGCACAACGTGGAGTTGGCGCGGCGGACGGGCCGGATCATCCGCCTGCGGGGCGGGCGGATCGTGGAGGACGCTGAAGCGAGAGAGGGAGCGTGGGGGAGAGGGAGAGAGGGCGGGGATGAGAGGGCGAAAGGGGGAGCGGAGGAAAGGAGGAGTGGGGTGGTGCTGACTCGAGACGACGATTTCGAGTTGTGATGCCGGTTCGTTACACAGAGACGTGTTTTTTGCGGGTGTGACCTCGTTATGGAGATCGTCGCGTGAACGGTTGGACGTACAAGATGGCGTGGCGGGACAGCAGGGGGAGCCGGAGGCGGCTTCTGTTGTTTCTGCTGTCAATGGTGCTGGGGGTTGCAGCGCTGGTTTCGATCAACTCGTTCGGCGTGAACCTGCGGGAGACGGTCGATGCGGAATCGCGCTCGCTGCTGGGGGCCGATCTGAGTCTGGAAAGCGGCCGGAAGTTTTCGGAGGAGGCGGAGGCCCTGATCGATTCGCTGGGCGGAGAGCAGTCGCGGAGCATCACGTTTCCGTCAATGGCGTTCTTCCCGCGCAGCGATGCCACGCGGCTCGTGACGGTGCGCGCGCTGAGGGGGGACTATCCGTATTATGGCGCGATCGAGACGGAGCCGGCCGGCGCGGCCCGCTCGTATCTCGCCCGGCGCGGCGCGCTCGTGGACGCCACCCTCATGAACCAGTTCCACGTCAGCGTCGGCGATTCGGTGCGGATCGGCGACATCACGTATCCCGTCGCCGGGCGGCTGATCAGCACGCCGCGTGAGAACCAGGCGATGATGCTGTTGAGCCCGCGCGTGTACGTCCCGCTCGACAGCCTGGATACGTCGCTGCTGGGACTGGGCAGCCGGGCCGACTACGAGGCCTACTTGAAGTTTCCGCCGGGGACGGACGTGGAGGCGCTGACGGAGCGCCTGGAGCCCCGGTTCAAGGAACTGCACGTCGGCTACGATACGGTCGAGGAGGTG
>DASSAV010000037.1:0-2495 GCA_035699265.1 Rhodothermales bacterium | reverse complement strand
CTGGTAGAGCTGCTCTTCGATCTGGCCACCGAGGGTGCGCTCGAGTTCCGGCAAGCCGATCTGCTCGCGCGTGCAGGCGCGGGCGCTTCCACACTCCACAGCCTCGAAAGCCGAGGCATCATCGAGGTTGTGGAGCGGGAGACCTTGCGCTCGCCGCTCTCGATGACACGCTCGGAGCGGGCCGGATCCGCTCCGGTGTATGCGATGCACGAAGGACAGACGCACGCGCTAGGCCAGATCGTGGACGCCCTCAAAGCGGAGCAGTTCAAGGCCTTTTTGCTGCATGGAGTGACGGGAAGCGGCAAGACGGAAGTCTACATCGGGGCGCTCAAGCACGCGCTGGGGCAGGGAAAGACCGGCATCATCCTCGTCCCGGAGATCGCGCTGACCCCGCAGACGGTCCGGCGTTTCCAGGCGCATTTCGGCGACCGGATCGCCGTGCTGCACTCGCGCATGAGCCTCGGCGAGCGGTATGACACGTGGCGCCTGCTCCGCAGCGGGCGGTTCGCCATCGCCATCGGGCCACGCTCCGCCATCTTCGCGCCGCTGGAGAACGTCGGGTTGATCGTGGTGGACGAGGAGCATGAAAGCTCGTACAAGCAGTTCGACCCCGCCCCGCGGTATCATGCCCGGGACGTGGCGCTGGTGCGGGCGCAGATGAGCGGAGCCGTTTGTGTACTCGGTTCCGCGACACCCAGCATCGAGAGCTTTGCGAACGCCCACGCCGGCAAGTATACCCTGCTTCGTATGCCCGAGCGGGTCCCTGTCGACGGGAGCAGGCCCGCACCGCTCCCTCCTGTGCGCGTGGTGGACCTCGGCCTTGAGAAGAAGAAGCACCAGCTAGAGGGCGCCATCTCGACGCCGCTCCGGGAAGCCATTTCGGCCCGGCTGGCCCGGCGGGAGCAGGTGATCCTGCTGCAAAACCGCCGGGGGTACGCGCCGGTGCTCGAATGCACTTCCTGCGGGTGGTCGCCCATTTGCTACGACTGCTCGGTCACGTTGACGTACCATAAGGCGAAGCGGCACCTGCGTTGCCATTACTGCGGGCGCACCCAGCGTTTGCCGAGGGCGTGCCCGAAGTGCGGCGAGACGGAACTGGAGATGCTGGGCGCGGGCACCCAGCGCGTCGAAGAGGAACTGGCGACCCTCTTTCCGGCTGCCGCCGTCCTCCGGATGGATCTGGATACGACCAGCCGCAAAGATGCCCACCACAAGCTGCTGTCACGCTTCGGGAGGGGCGAGGCAGACATCCTGCTCGGGACGCAGATGGTGGCGAAGGGGTTGGACTTCCCGCGTGTCACGCTCGTGGGCGTCATCAACGCCGATGCGGGCATGCTGCTGCCCGACTTTCGGTCGGAGGAGCGCACTTTCCAGCTTCTGACACAGGTAGCGGGCCGAGCGGGCCGGGCCGACCTCCGGGGGGAGGTGATCCTGCAAACGCGAAACCCGCAGAGCGTCGTGCTCCGTTACGCCTGTGAGCACGATTACATCGGCTTCGTGGAGGCGATCTTACCGGACCGCAAGACCTTCGGGTATCCCCCGTTCGGGCGCGTCGTGGGTATTGAGTTTAGAGGCCCGGAGCAGGAGGCCGTCCGCAACGTGGCGCGGGCCTGGACGGACACCCTGCGCGGGTGCGGCGGCGGCGTGCAGGTTCTCGGGCCGGAACCGGCGTTCGTGGGCCGAGTGAAGCGACAGTACCGGTACCACACGATCATCAAGGTTCCACGGGGCGGGGCGGCGCACGAGGTGCAGAACCTGCTCCGGCACACCAGCCGCCAGTTCGGAAGCCCGCCCAGAGGGTGCCGCATCGCCATCGACGTGGATGCGGTGGGGCTCTTCTGAGGAAGCGACGAGTCGAGGAGACTACGAAGGTAAGAAGGTGCGAGGGGCTGTGAGCGTTCCTGTTGCTTCGTAGTCTCGTAGGCTCGCACCGGCACGAGCGCTCGTACCGCTTCTGCATGGGGTCTTCAAATGGCGACGGAACCTGTCCATAGCGGTCGGGTACGAGGGGCCAAAGGGCAAGTCCCGTGCGGCCAGCTCCCTCTGAACCCCGCCAGGACCGGAAGGTAGCAACGGTAGGAGGTCGAAGCGGCGCGACACGGTCAGCTTGCCCTTTTTCTTTTTTGTCTGTTGTCAGTTGTTCGTGGTCAGTTGTCTGTGGTATTTGCTGTGCTTTTACGCAGTTAGTGGCGGGAGGGCTGTACCTTATGATCCCTCAGGATAGCATGTCGCTGAGGTTCGGCACCACCTTTCCGACGGCGACCAACAACTAACCACTGACAACCGACCACTTCATGTTTGACGTCCTCATCGTTGGCGCTGGGCCGGGAGGTTCCACGGCCGCCGCGTGCGCCTCTGCTGCCGGCCTCCGTGTACTCCTGATCGACAGGGCGACGTTTCCCCGCGACAAGGTCTGCGGAGACGCCATCAGCGGCAAGAGTGTGGACGTGCTGCGCAGGCTCGGTCTCACGGATCGCGTTCAGCAGGTAGAGCAG
>DASSAV010000036.1:0-2891 GCA_035699265.1 Rhodothermales bacterium | reverse complement strand
GATTTTCACCGCCATCTCCCCCATCATCTCTTTCGGCTGGCGCACGGCCGAGAGGGGGCATTTAAGAAAGGGGGCGAAGTCAAAGTCGTCGAACATGACCATAGAAATGTCGCGCGGAATCTCCAGGCCCTCTTCGTAGATGGCCTGCATCGCCCCGAGACTGATGAGGTCGCTCGTCGCAAAGATGGCAGTGGGAGGCTCATCCATGTTGAGGAGCAGTTTCGTCTCGATGTACCCGTTCTCCTGCCGGAAATCGCTTCCGACAATCAGCTTCTCATCCGCCGGAACTCCGTGGGCCTCCAGTGCTTCGCGATATCCGCGAAGCCGCTCGTTGTTGGTGTGCGTTCCCGGAATGCCCTGGATGAAGGCAATCCGTTCGTGACCATGTTCGATGAGGTGTTTAATCGCATCGAAGGAGCCTGCATAGTTGTCGACAATGACCGTACTCGCGTCGATGGCAGGTAAACACCGATCCACGAGGACGAGGGGCGTCCCGCGTTGGCGCCACTCTTCGAAGTGCTCGTATGCCACTCCTACCGGCATCGCGATCAGCCCGTCGACCCGTTGCCGGTGCAGCAGGTTTACGTGTTCGACTTCGAGGTCCAGGTTCTCATCCGTATTGCAAACGACCACGCTATAGCCGTACCCGTGCGCCACATTCTGCGCACGTCGGATGATATAGGCAAAGAAGGGATTCGAAACGTCCGGGGCGATGAGGCCCAGCGTATTCGTTCGCTTGAGGCGGAGACCGCGCGCCAGCTGATTGGGCCGGTAGCTCAATTCGCGGGCCGTCCGCAGGATCAGCTTTTCCGTTTCCTCACTGATGCGGTACTTGCCGGCCTTCTTGTTCAGGACGCGGGATACGGTAGAGATCGAAACGCCTGCTTTTTGCGCTATGTCGCTGAGCGTGACGGTCATCTAACCCATGCTCGCTTGCCAACCGGAAGACACGAATGCTTCATGATATCTGTCGAGGCTCCCTATCCGGCAATCTCCGGAATGCGACGAATTCTCGGATCGGTAAAGACGTCGAACTCATCCCGGCTGGTACTGGAGAATTCCGACACGACGGCCCCCTCGCTGCCTGCCTGAAACCAGTGTAAGGTATTCGGAGGGATGGTGTACTGCTCGCCGGGGTGCAGCTCGATTTCGTGACATACGGTGTAGTAGGCATCATCTCCTTCGGGTATGACTGCCTTCGGGGCGGCCACAGGCTCTCCTTCCACGTAAAGCCACACGGCGCCGGCCCGGCAACGGAAGGTCTCCTGCTTGCCAGGATCGTTTCCGACGGGAGGGTGGCGATGTTCAGGGCAGGTCTGCCCCGGCAACAGCACCAGTTCCTTGGCGCAGTACCGGTCCGTGTTCACATAGACAACCAATTCCAGGCCGCTACGCTCCAGGTCGTTCAGGCCGAAGTCCGCAATTTCGATCCCAGCCCGTTCCTCGGGGGTGAGGACGACCCCACCCCGCTCCAGCACCTCAGCGGCTCTCGACCGATATCGTTCGACGACGTCTTGTGTCAGCATGAATACGTCTGATTGGCCGTTCAGTCCAAGTCAGTGCCCCTACGCTGCCAGCCCGACCGCACGATCTTGCACGTGAATCTACTACTTCACACGCCGGCCGCCGACAAGGAAGGGCTCGGCCATTCCTTTCAAGGAGCCATCGGGCTCCAGCACCGGCTCAGGTGAATACTGGGTCGCATACGCACGGCGCATATTGTCCGACCGGTTGGGTCCTGATCGATGGAAACACACGCTGGAGAAGACGACGATAGAGCCTGCCGGGCAAATGGCCGGAATGCCGGGATCCGGACCGAAATAACCGACGCGGTCCTTCGTCCCTTCGAGCGGCTTGTGCTCCACCTTTTCGCGCGTGCCCGCACGATCGTAGGGGAGGAGGTAGATGGTGCCGTTCTCCTCCGACACATCATCCAGCGGCATCCAGCAGTTTACGTACGTCTTGTGCGGTCCATCAACGTACCCGGAGTCCTGATGCCATGCAAAGGCGGACTTTTCCGATTTGTCGCGCCCCTTCACCACGAATTGCTCCCAGAAAAGGTATGCCGTATCGCCGACGGTAGCCCGGCAGATTTCGGCGTTCATGTCGTTGAAGATGAACTCACCGAGTTGCGGACGGTCCTTATATGCGAGGAAAACAAAGTAGCGGCTGTTTCGGCGGCTCAAGTTCAACTCGTCTACCCCGAGGCGATCCATTTCCTGGTTCTGCTGCTCGATGAGATAGTCGCACTCCGAGCGGAGCATCGCGAGCTCTTCTTCTGGAATCACACCCTCCAGGATAAAAAAGCCTTCTTCTCGATACTGCTCCTTTTGCTGCCTGGAGATCTGAAGTTGCGTTTGTGTAGGCATAAAGACACTCCCCATGCGTCATCCATTAACATACACAGAAGCGAATGCCGCCAGGCAAGCGCTTCCAAACTACTTTCGGGTCCGGGGTGGAGAATCCGCTGATCGTTGCGTGTTAGATTGCACGAGCAGTGCGCAATCGTTTGCGCATGCATAAGATTAGCATTTTTTAGGGGAGATGTCAAGGAAAGGGGAAACTTTTCAGCCCGGTCTTCGGGCTTCGACGGGGAAGTGTCGTCTATTCCGGGCTACGCCGTGGCAGGGCGCATCGGTCAGGCTTCTGCCCTGATCAGGCTCAGGTTCTGCCGCCGTTCTCGACTAACGGGGAAGCCGATCATTTTCTCGGGCAAAACGACTCCCGCAAGGTGCTTCTCGACGCCGGACGCTATCCTCTGCAGGTGAGCAGCATCCGAACTGGTGAGCATGAGCGTGCCTGAGGCGTGCATAATTTGCACGGTTGTGATATGTCGTTGACGCGCCAGCCCGATGGATGTGATCCGATCATAGGGCAGGCTTACAATGCGG
>DASSAV010000035.1:0-4464 GCA_035699265.1 Rhodothermales bacterium | reverse complement strand
CCCGTCGAGAACATGCCCACCCCCAGGCCCGCGATGATGTTCGTCGCCGAACCGGTCAGGCTCTGGCGCGCGATGCCCATCACCGGCGCGCGGTCGGTCGACGTGTAGTATTCCGTGATGATGCCGATCAGCGTCCCGGCTACCAGCCCGATCACCACGGCCCAGAACACGCCCAGGCTGGTGTACGAGGAGAAATCGGACATGAGCGGGCTGGTGTACGTCCATGCATCCGGCAGCATCCACTGGATGATGAAGTACGACAGGACCACCATGACGCCCGACGCGCCGAACTCGCCCACGTTAAGCGCCTTCTGCGGGTTGCCGCCCTCGCCCGTACGCACGAAGACGGACCCGAGTATCGAAACGAGAATGCCGACGCCGCCGAGCACCAGCGGGAGCAGCACCGCGCTCAACCCATTGAAATTATCGAGTGCCGCCGGCTGGAAGCTCCCGACGAAAGCGACGCCCAGCACCATCGTGCCGACGATAGCGCCGACGTAGCTCTCGAACAGGTCGGCGCCCATGCCCGCGACGTCGCCCACGTTGTCGCCCACGTTGTCGGCGATGGTGGCCGGGTTGCGCGGGTCGTCCTCCGGAATGCCCTCGTAGACCTTCCCGGCGAGGTCGGCCCCCACGTCCGCCGCCTTCGTGTAGATGCCACCACCCACGCGGGCGAACAGGGCGATGGAAGACGCCCCGAGCGAGAACCCCGAGATGACGTTGATGACACGGTTCAGCCCGCCCGTGTAGAGGCTCAGGTTCACCCCAGCCATATCACTTACCTCCACAAAGACGCCGTGGTAAAGGATGAACAGCAGGCTGAGGCCCAGGATGCCGAGGCCCACGACACTGAGCCCCATCACGAGTCCGCCCGAAAAGGCCACGTTGAGGGCCGGGCCGATCCCCTTCCGTGCCGCTTGCGTCGTGCGGACGTTGGCCTTGGTCGCCACGTTCATGCCGATGAAGCCCGCCAGCGCCGAGCAGAAGGCGCCGACGGCGAAGGAAATAGCGACCAGCCACGAGGAGGTCGCCTGTGCGGCGTTGGCCACCGCGAGGAGCAGCGCCACCACGATCACGAAGATGATGAGCACGCGGTACTGGCGGCGCAGGAAGGCGCGGGCGCCCTCCGCGATGCTGTTCGAGATGGCGACCATCTCAGGGGTGCCCGGGTCCTGCCGTCCGACCCACCTGGCGCGAAGAAAAGCATAGCCCAGCGCACAGAGGCCGGCTACGGGGATGAGATATGCGATCCATGAAATGCCCATGTCGCTTGGTTTGACCTCCTGTTCCGATTATGGTGCTCCCGACCAGTTGCCGCCGCTCTGTTGTGACCGGCGGTTTCTAGTAATCGTTGAGGAGGCTTGGCCGCCCGTCCGGACGCTTCCACGCTCCCAGGCCGAGACCGAGTTGCGAAGGGCCTGAAAATATTCAGCTACGACGAGGTTTGCAGCCTCTCGCTCAAAATTTCAACTGAAAGCACCGCCCTGCCCACTCACGCCTGCAAAAAATATCTCCCGCGGGCCTTGCCATACGTGATTCAGCTACGTATAATCGATCATACGTAGATAAACTATGCACAGTCCACACGCCGATGCCTGAAGTTTCCCGATCCCTCGTAGCCGCCTCCAGCCGGCCCCTCATCCTGGCCATCCTCTCCGAGCTTCAGGAAAGCTACGGGTACGAGATCATACAGGAAGTGAAGCGGCTTTCAGGCGGCGTGCTGGAGTGGCAGGACGGCATGCTTTACCCCGTCCTCCACCGGCTCGAAGAGGAGGGGCTGATCGCTTCCCGGTGGGGCGTCGCCGAGAACGGCCGCAAGCGGAAATACTACCGGCTGAACCCCTCGGGCCTCGAAGCGCTGAAAGCTGAGATGGCGCAGTGGGTTCAGGTCCACCAGACTCTCATGAGCGTATGGAATCCCAACCTGCGTCCGACGTGAACGGCCTCTTCGCAGCCTGGCGCGGCCATATGGCCGAGCGCGGCGTCGCGGATGAGGCCACCCTGGATGAACTGGAAAGCCATCTCAGGGACGAAGTAGACCGGCTGCTGGAGAAGGGCCTGCCGGAGCGGCAGGCGTTCTTTGAAGCCTGCATCCGGCTCGGGCATGAGGACGCGCTTGTGACGGAGTATCGGAAGGCGAACTGGACTGGAGAAATGCGACAGCGCGGGCTGGCTTACGAACTCAACTGGAGACTCGGGATGTTCAGGAACTACATTAAAACGGCCATTCGCAGCCTGCTGCGGCAGAAGGGCTATTCGTTCATCAACGTCGCCGGGCTCACGCTCGGGATGGCGTGTTGCCTGCTCCTCTTCCAGTACGTCGCCTACGAGTACAGCTTCGACCAGTTCAACACGATCAGGGACCGGATCTACCGCGCCGTCTTTCACTCCACGCATAACGGGGAGGATCAGGGTACCGGGGCCAATGTCGGGTTTAGCTTCGGCCCGACCATGGCTCAGGAGGTGCCGGGCATCGTCAAGTTCGCGCGGGTGCATCCCAACTATGGCGATGCGGTCGTCTCCTACAAAGGACCGGCGGGGGACCGGACGTTCAAGGAAGAGGGCGTGTTCTATGTGGACTCCACGTTC
The DNA here is from genome assembly GCA_035699265.1 of Rhodothermales bacterium. GTDB lineage: Bacteria > Bacteroidota > Rhodothermia > Rhodothermales > DASSAV01 > DASSAV01. Next base: position 1,875 of record DASSAV010000035.1, on the reverse strand, counting down.
CTGAGCATGTTCACCTACCCGCTCGTGAAGGGCGACCGGCCGCAGGCGCTGCGGCAGCCGGAGACGATGCTCGTCTCCGCGTCGATGGCCCGGAAATACTTCGGTAATACAGATCCCATCGGCAAGATGCTGGACGTTACGGGATGGGTCCGGGGCCCCTATACAGTGACCGGCGTCTTTCGAGACGTACCGCCCACATCGAGCATGCAGTTCGACTTCCTGCTCCCCATGCAGGACCTGCTCAAAACCGGGATGTACATGCAAGAGGGCGCGGACTGGGGATGGACCAACTTTACCACCTACGTGGAAACTGGCCCCAGTGCCGACTTGAGTGACATCGAGCGCAAGATCACGGAATCATACACCCGGCACCGCGCCGACAATCTGGCTGCCAGCAACACGAAGATAGATGCACACCTCCAGCCGCTCCTGGACGTCCACCTGAACGCCGATTTCGGCGGACCCGGAATCGTGCAGGGTAGCCGCAAGACGGTCTATTTCTTCATGGTGATCGGCCTGATTACGCTCCTGATCGCACTGGTGAATTACGTCAACCTCGCCACGGCGCGGGCACTCGACCGGGCCAAGGAGGTGGGCGTGCGGAAGGTGGTCGGCGCCCACCGGCAGCAGCTCATGGGCCAGTTTCTGCTCGAATCGGCCCTGATGAACCTCACCGCGCTCGTGCTGGCGATCGTGCTCGCGCTGCTCCTCCTTCCGGTGGTGAACCAGGTGGCAGACGTGAAACTGACCGGCTCGCTCTGGCTCGATGCCCGGTTTTGGGCGGTCTTCCTCGGCGTGTTCGGCCTCGGCGCGCTGCTTTCAGGACTGTACCCGGCGTTTATCCTCTCATCTTTCAAGCCGGTGACAGTATTGAAGGGGAAGGCGGGGGCGTTCACCTCGCGGGTGACGCTGCGGAAAGTGCTCGTCGTGGTGCAGTTTGCGGCCAGTATCACGCTGCTGGCCGGGACGTTCATCGTCTACGAGCAGTTGCAATACGTGCGGGGGATGGACATCGGACTCGACCTGAACCAGGTGCTCGTGGTGGAGGCACCGCGCGTAGGTCCGGAAGGGCAGGACCGGGACGACCGTACCATCGCCATGAGCACACTGAAAGAGGAGCTGCGCAAGATCCCAGCCGTCAGGGAGATCGGGCTATCGAGCACGACGCCGGGCAAGGGCTTCAACTGGTACACTGAGATGTACAAAGCGACGGACGATCCATCCAGAGGCCAACCGGCCCGGGCGACCGGGATCGACGCCCACTTCGCCGACGTGTACGGCCTCGAAATGGTGGCGGGGCAGCCGTTTCACGAAGGCATGCCCGTCCCGGACAGTGGAGACGTGCGCGTCCTCGTAAACGAGACGATGGTGAAGGCCGTCGGTTTTCCTTCCAACGAAGAGGCCATCGGCCAGGGCATCAAGGCAGGACCCCAGCCTACGTTCATCGTCCAGGGTGTGTTCAAGGATTTCAACTGGTCGTCGGCGCACGAGCAGACCGAGGCCGTGATGTTCTTCTACCAACCCTATGGTGGCAACATATCCATGAAGGTGAGCACGAAGGATCTGCCGGGTACGCTCGCCTCCGTCCAGAAAACGTACGAGGCGCTCTTCCCCGGCAACCCCTTCAACTACTACTTCGCGGACGCTGCCTACGACGCGCAGTACAAGGCAGACGAGCGCTTCGCCACGCTCTTCGGCGCGTTCGCAGGCATCGCCATCCTGATCGCCTGCCTGGGCCTGTTCGGGCTGGCCGCCTTCACCGCCGAGAGCCGCACCAAAGAGATCGGCGTACGCAAGGTGCTCGGGGCGACCGTGCCCTCCATCGTCGGCCTGCTCTCGAAGGACTTCGTCAAGCTGGTGGTGATCGCCCTGGTC
>DASSAV010000034.1:0-6289 GCA_035699265.1 Rhodothermales bacterium | reverse complement strand
AGGGGGCCGATGCTACCTTCGAGGCGCTCCAGGCAGGCGCGGTCGACTTCATCCCGAAACAATCTCCTTACGTTTCGCTGGAGATCAACCAGATCAGGGACGAACTCGTCTCCAAGATCCTGTCGCTTACGCGGAGAAGGCCTCCGTCCCGCACCGCAACCCCGCCGAAACGCCCGGAGGCCGCAGGGCGAGGTCCGGACCGGCAGATCTGCTGCCCGGACGCCTGTGCAGTTGACATCGGCATATCCACCGGCGGCCCGTTTGACCTTCAGCAGGTCGTCCCATCGCTCCCGGCCACACTCCCTGTTCCTGTGCTGATCGTTCAGCACATGCCCCCCCTGTTTACGCGCTCCCTTGCAGACCGCCTCGACGCCCTCAGCCCACTCACCGTGTGCGAAGCCAAGGAGGGATTGGCCATCCGGCCGGGTATGGTGATCCTTGCGGCGGGGGGGCGGCACCTGGCCCTGAAAAGGTCGGGATCATCCGTCATCGTAACGACGCCCCTCGATCCGCCGGGATCAGCGCACTGTCCGTCCGTTGACGTCCTGTTTCAGTCGGCCTGCGACGTATTCGGAGGCGGGGTGCTCGGTGTGGTCATGACGGGTATGGGCAGGGACGGGCTGGCAGGTGCGACGGAAATCAAGCGCCGGGGCGGCACCGTGGTCGTGCAGAACGAGGAGAGCTGTGTGGTCTATGGCATGCCGAAGGCCGTGGCTGAGGCGGGCCTGGCCGACGCCGCCGTGCCGCTCGCAGAACTCGCGGGCGTGCTCACACGGGCCGTCACGCCACCCGACCGGTCCGCCACTCGCCAGTCGCCCCCCCGTGACGTCAGGACGCTGCACCGGGCCGGATAAGGGTCTCCTGCACCGTCCGGTCCTGCCCTGTCCCTCCCGTTTGCATGATGGATCGGTACGCCGTCTGATCCTCGTACATCCGGTGGAAAACGCGGTATTTCTTGTCATGGTAGCGTGCCAACTGGCCGGAGGCCGGCTCGATTACCGCTCCAGCGGAGGACATCGCCTGCATCGCCTCGGGCAGCGCGGGGTAAGCTCCTGCAGCGACCGCGCCCAGCATGGCGCTCCCCAGGAGCACTGCTTCGGGCTCGCGCGGAAGGAGGATTCGGCACCCGGTGGCATCAGCGTGCTCGCGCAGGAAGACCGGGTTCCTGGTGCCGCCCCCGCAGGCTACGATCGTGTCGATACGATAACCGGCCCGGTTCATCTCCTCGACGATGTGCCGGGTCCCATAGGCGACCGCCTGGATGGCGGCCAGATACAGGAGAGCCAGTTCATCCACGGAGTCCGACAGCCGCAGGCCCGAAATGCCGCCGCGGAGCGTCGGATTGGCTCTGGGTGAGCGGTTGCCGTGGAAATAGGGCAGGACGTGCAGGTCGCGCGTGAGGAAGGCCGGGTATTCGGCCCGAGCGGCCAGGGCGGTGCATCGCTCGTTTAACAGCTCGTAGACGGTGCGCCCCTCCGTTGCCGCCTGTCGTTGCAACTCCGGCCCGCGGACATGACTGAAGATGACGTGGTCGATCAGGGCACCGGTGGCCGACTGCCCCCCCTCGGTGAGCCACTGGCCCGGAATCATGGCTGAGTAGTATGGCCCCCAGATGCCGGAAATGAAGCGCGGCTCGCGGGAGGCCGCCATATGACAGGAGGAGGTGCCGCCGATCAGGGCCAGCCGATCCTCAAAATCGTCTGAAGCCTGACTACCGCCCGGCGCGACCCCCAGCACCCCGATCCCGCCTGCGTGCGCGTCGATGATCGAAACACCCACAGCCGTACCGGGGAGCAGGCCGAAGTCTTGCGCCGCCTCCGGAGTCAGGCCATTGCCGAGCGCTTCGCCCATCGGGCGGACGGAAGTGCCGATGCGCCCGTAGCCCTCTTCCACCAGGTCGCCGAGGCCGACGCTTCTCCAGAAGTCATCCGACCAGCCTCCCCGCCTTCTCTCCTCGTGGCCGAGATAGGTCCATTTGCAGACCGTCGTACAGAGTGAGCGGGTGGTTTCACCCGTGGCCCGAAACGTGAGGTAATCCGGCAGATCCAGGAAGTGGTGGGCCTTTCGCCACGACTCGGGAAGGTGCCGTTTCAGCCAGAGCAGTTTGGGCGACTGCATCTCCGGGGACACCTTGCCGCCCACATACCGAAGCACCTCATGTCCGGTGGCATTCACCGTTTCGGTCTCCTCCAGTGCCCGGTGGTCCATCCAGACGATCACGTTGCGCTGCGGATCGCCCGAAGCACTCACCGTGACCGGCCGGCCATCCGCACCGACGACGGCGAGCGAGCAGGTCGCGTCGAAGCCGATGCCTTTGACGGACTCCTTCGTGATCCCGGCGTCCCTGGCCGCCTGTCTGACAGCCGTGGAGCAGGCCTGCCAGATGTCCTCGGTCGACTGCTCCGCCACCTCGCCCTCGCGCCACAACCGGATCGGCTGTGCGGCAGAGGCCAGCATGTGCCCGTTGTGGTCGAATACGCCTGCACGGGCGCTCCCCGTGCCCACGTCCACCCCGATGAATACGTTACGCTGGTCCATGTGCTTGCCTACGGCGCTGGTATTGGAGCCGGTATGTTCCATAAGCCGTCGGGTAAAATCAAGCCTGTTCAAGTGATCGCGCCGTTGCGGCGAGCGCTAACGCCCGTTCGCGCTGACGCCCAGACGGGCCGGGTCCTTCCGCGACAAGATACGGTGGAGGCCGACGCGGACTTCGGGGGCGCTGAAGGGCCGGTCGCTCAGAAGCACCATCGTCCGAACGCCTCGCTTCCCGAACCGGTTCATGCGGGTAAGGTCGCTCTCATGAATGGGCATGTGGGAGCCCCGGAACTCCTCTGGGGCTTCCGGCACCCAGGGGTCGTGGATGTAGACGAAGTGCTCGTCGTATCCCGTGACGACCACCCAGTGCGGCAGCTTCTCTCCGTAGAGCCGGTAACCGCTCACGAGGAGCACCGGCACGATGTTGAGGTCGATGGCGGACACGATGTCTCGCCGCGTAAAGCGCCGGTAAACAATCGGGTTACCCGTTTCCTTCAGGCGCCGCTTGAACGAGCGGTGGACGATCTCGATGACCTCCTTCTTGTCCTGACTGCGAACGGTATCGATGAAGGGCACGCCGCGGTCGTTGGTGACGACCATCGCGTGCAGCCCGCGCTCCGTTGCGGCGATGGCGATACCCTCAGCGCTGCACCCGCCGATGCCGCTCGTCATGAAGATGGTGGTCGCTTCCCGCCATAGGTCCAGCTCCAGCGTGCGCGTTAGCTTGAGATCGGGCTGAAAGTGTTTGAGGCCCATCATGAGGCAGGCCGCGCCACAGGTGAAGTCCAGCGTCTGCGCATAGAACGGGATATCGAGGCTGTGCGGCGGCTTGTGGCGCTGCACCGCTGCAATCTCGTACCGGAGTGCGTCTGCGCCGTCCTCGTAGTAATCGTGGATGCGCCCGACGGGTTTGAAGCCGCGACTCTCGTAGAGAGAGATGGCCTCCCTGTTGTCCTCCCGCACCTCCAGGCGCATGAACAGGCACCCCTCCTCCACCACCTTTTCCAGGCAGGCGTCCACGAGCGTGCGCCCTATCCCCTTCCCCCGGTACTCCGGGGCGGTTGCGATAGAGTAGAGCCTGGCGGCGGCGAGGCCCTGCCGGAACAGCAGGACAGCCGATCCCCGCACGACCCCCTCCTCCTCTTCCACCAGCACGACGGCGGTACCGCTCTTAAGGAGGTGGCGATAGCTCGACCTCGAAATGCGGTCGGTGGCAAAGCTCTGCTCTTCGAGTGCTACCAGTCTGTCGAGATCGGAAGGTCGGGCGGGTCGTACCATCGATTAGAACCGGTCATTAACGGGACCGGCTAGTCTGCCGGATGGAAACCGCCCTGATCTATAAATGGCTGGCCGGTTAACTCGACGTCCTCCCAACCGCGAAGGTGCCCGTCGCCGCTGAAGCGCTCCATCTGGCGTTCCTCCAGAAGATAGCGCACGATCCGCTCGTAGAGGTCAGGAGCGTAGCGATCTTCGTCGCCCGCATTGATGGAGGGGTTGTCGTTCACTTCGATGACGACCACGCCGCCATCGGCCGTTTCCTTCAGGTCCACTCCGTAGAGGCCGCGCCCGATCCTGTTGCTGGCCCGGATGGCCGTCTCGACCACGTGCGGAGGGGCCTGGTCGACCGGGACCGTTTCTACGCGGCCATACTCGATCTTTCCGTCTATTACGGCCTGTATTTTGAATGTTTTGGCGGGGATGAGATAGCGGCAGGTGTAGAGCGCCTCGCCGTTCAGGACGCCCACACGCCAATCGAAGGTCGTCTTGACGAATCCCTGGACGACGATCCGGTCGGCGCGGTGCAGGAAACGGTGGCCGGTTTCGACGAACGCCTCGGGCGTATCGACCTTCTCGACGTGCGAGGAGAACGAGCTGTGGGGGGCCTTCATGACGACGGACCGGCCCAGTTCTGCGAACACCTCCTCCGCTCGCTCCTTTGTGACGTCCGAAGCACGCAGGATGCGGGTGGGCGGGATCGGGATTCCGGCCTTCGCGAGCAGCCGATACATGGTGACCTTGTCGCAGCAGATGCGGATGGAGCGCGCGTCGTCGATGACGGGCAGTCCGTGCATTTCGGCGATGCGGGAGGCGACGTAGCTCGCGTTGAGCGGGTCGGTAAGGGCCCGGATGAACAGGGCGTCGTAATGAGGGATCTTCTGCAGTTCCGAGCGGAAGAGGTAGTGGATTTCGTGCCCGAACGCCTCCGCGGCGTTTTTGAACCGCATGAGGGCTTCCAGTTCTTCGGGACGTGCAATGGTGTATCGCTCGACGTAAACGGCCAGTTTACCCACGGTAGTCACCTCCTGCTACGAACTGCCGGTTCTGCTCCGAATAGCCGGCGAACAGCGCTTCGGCTGCTTGCGAGAGCTTGTCGCGGCGCAAGCGCTCGATGGCGCTCAGGTAGAACTGGCCGTCCGCCTCGATGAGGCGCACGAGGGCAAGCGGGAGCCGGAAGACCCGGTAGACGTCCCGCGCCCAATCGCTGAAGCGGTCTTCGACACTCTGCCCCAGCACCATCTCAAGTTCGACGATGCGGGCGTCCGGGGGGAGCGGCTGGCAGCAGATTACGAATTTGCCGAGGCGGGAGACCTTTCGGGCGGCTGCCTTCCAGTCGCCGCCCTCCTCCACTACGACGTGGTTACGGGCAAACGGGTTCACCCCGTAAAGGATAGCCGGGGGTTCGAATTGTTCATTGGTCAGATGCCAGTCGGGAACTGCGAGTCCCGCCAGGCGGGCGCGTTCCAACGCTATGGGCACCACGTATGCGTCGAGCGTATCGGCACAGGTCGGGAAAGCCTCCTCATCGTCTACTTCCGCCTCGGCACATGCATAGTATCCATCTCCCAGATATTCATAGTCTCCGTGCACGAGCACGGTACTACCAGGCAATTCAGTGTCCACTATAAATAGACGTTCTCACGTCCCCTGAAATTCGGTTGTATTTACCGGCCTGGGACGTCTTTCCAGGCCGCACTTTCGGTCCAGCCGCGAGTCGAACAGCGCAGTTACACACAGGTTTCAAAGTGGAATGTGACAGTGACGTTTATATGCGTCCTGGCAGCCGGTCGCGGACAAAAAGTCGTGAGAGAGAAAATCGTACCAAGATGTCAGTTGTCCGTGGTCAGTTGTTGGTTGCGTGCGGGCGTTTGTGGGTTTAGGCTTGTGGGAACGAACTTTCAATCTTCAATTTTTTGACCTGCGACTTCCTGGAGTTCGTCCATGAAGCGGCGGGCGAGGGATTGGGCTTCTTGCTCGGACCCGGCCTCCGCGTAGATGCGGATGATCGGCTCGGTGTTGGATTTGCGCAGGTGTACCCAGCCTTCCGGAAAGTCGATTTTCACGCCGTCTACCGTGCTCATCTGTTCACCGGCATACCGCTCCGCGACGACCTTGAGGACACTGTCGGGATCCGTGTCGCCGAGGGGGATCTTGTTTTTGGAGATCTTGTAGTCGGGCAGCCGCTCGCGGAGCTGGGAGAGGGTCGCCTTTTCATTTGCGAGGTGCTGGAGGATGAGGGCGACCCCGATGAGGGAATCCCGGCCATAGTGGATGTCGGGCAGGATGACGCCGCCGTTCCCCTCCCCGCCGATGACGGCGCCGACCTCTTGCATCTTTTTGACCACGTTGATCTCGCCGACGGCCGACCGGTAGACCTCGGCCCCGTACCGCTTCGCCACGTCCTCAATGGCGCGGGACGAGGAGAGATTGGTGACGAACGGTCCCTTGCGGAACTGCCAGATGAAGTCGGCCGCCA
>DASSAV010000033.1:0-5820 GCA_035699265.1 Rhodothermales bacterium | reverse complement strand
AACGGGCAAACGTGTGCCGCCGTTCATAGCGGTGCCGCCACTCCGCGTGGTGGCGCCGCTGGCATCAGGCAAGCCGCATCGATCCGGTTCATCGAGGCCGCCTCAGCGATGTTCCACATACAATGTGTGCCGTCATCCTCTGGAACGAACCAGGAACAAAGTACCAGGGACGACCTGAGCCGGCTCACGCACAAACCTCGAACCTGCAACCATCAGACCTGTGCCAGTTGTGCCATGCCCCAGAGCCATGCAATCCCCCCCGATTCACCGGGTGACGCCCCCGATCAGCAGGCAACGGACCGGACGTCTGGTCTGCAAGTCACCCGGTGATGTGTGCCATTTGTGCCATCCGAATCCGTTCAGAATACCCTGAAACGGCAGATTCGGCCACCGGCACAGCAGAATGCCTGAAAGTGTGCCATCCAGGCCCACACGGAAAAACGCACCCGTAAGGCCGCAGGGCATTGCGACCTCCACAGAACCGCATCCATCCCCACCGGCACAAAAACCCGGTGAATGTGTGCCATCGCCCCGCACCCCCGAAAACGGGGCGTTCCACGTGCAAGTTGTGCAACCCTCAATCCATAAACCCTCAACGCGCAACCAGAGTTGTGCCATCTGTGCCATCCGAATCTGCTCTACGGCCCCGAAAACGCTGGATTCGGCCGGCGTTGTGCCACCCGTGCCGTCATGAACGACTGATAATCGGCAATTGGCTACGGACCAAACCTTCAACCTGAAAACCTTCAACCAGATTGTGCCATGTGTGCCATCCCCCACGACTCTGGTCCCGTCTTACGCTCCTGCACTCCTCATCTCAGGCGACGAGCTGGCCGTGTTCGGGCATGCCGCGGGTGGCTTCGGCAATGGCCTTTTCGTTGTCTGCGATGCTGCCGCGCTTGCTGAATGCCATGGCCATCACCAGCGCTGCCAGCGAAAGGGCCACTACCAACACACGGGCGCCGGTGGACAGGCCTGTGCTCGTGATCACGGGGGCGACGAGAATGGCAACGAGGTTCATCACCTTGATGAGCGGGTTCAACGCCGGCCCGGCCGTGTCCTTGAACGGATCGCCCACAGTATCGCAGATCACCGCGGCCTTGTGGTTTTCCGTGCCTTTGCCGCCGAACCAGCCGTCCTCTATTTTCTTTTTGGCATTGTCCCACGCCCCGCCGGAGTTGGAGAGGAGGACGGCCATGAGCTGACCCGATACGATGGCGCCCGCCAGGTAGCCGCCCAGCGCCGCCGCGCCCTTCAGCGGATCCGTGAAGCCCATCCCGAACCCGACCAGGATCGGGAGCGAGATGGCGAGGATGCCGGGCCCGAGGAGTTCCTTCTGAGCCGCCTTCGTCACGATGGCGACGCAACGAGCATAGTCCGGCTTTGAAGTGCCGGCCATGATGCCCGGGTCTTCCTGGAACTGCCGCCGCACTTCGCCGATCAATTCTACGGCGGAACGGCCGACCGCGTTGATGGAAAAGGCGGAGAAGAGGAAGGGCGCCGCGCCGCCGATGAGGAGCCCGATAAAGACCTCGGGCACGTCCAGCCGGAGCCCCTGGTCGAGCAGTCCGGTATCCGTCATAAACGAACGGAAGAGGGCGACGGCCGCGATGACTGCCGTGGCGATAGCAAAGCCCTTCGTGAGCGCTTTGGTCGTGTTGCCCACAGCATCCAGGCGGTTTACGATGCGGTCGCCGGGGAGCGCGCCGTGCCGGAAATTCGGGTCGAGACGGTCTTCTTCCAGCACGCCCGACATCTCAAAGATGCCGTTCGCGTTGTCCGTAATCGGCCCGAACGTGTCCATCGCCAGGATGTAGCCGGTCGTAGTCAATAAGCCGAGGCCCGACAGCGCCACGCCGTAGGCGGCCAGCAGCGGTTCGCCGGCAAAGATGATCAGAGACGCCAGCAGGGCAAGCACGATGGAGATTACTCCCCAGACCGCCGATTCCAGCCCGATGGCAAACCCGGCGATAATCATCGTCGCCGGACCCGTTTTGGACGCCAGGGTGATCTCGGTGACCGGCTTCTTCTCCGCCGACGTGAAGTGCTCGGTCAGCCGGCCGATCAGGAGGGCCAGCACGATGCCCGAAAAGGTGCAGAGGAAAAACCGCCACCATCCATACGTAACGCCCCCGACCGCGATTCCGTCCTGGAAGAACCAGTACGAACCGGCCCCGAACAGGACCACCGCCGCGAATGCGGACGTCCAGAAGCCCCGGTTGATCGGCTGCATCGGGTCGAGGTCGCTCCGATCTTCACCCCTGACGGCCAGGACGCCGATGATGGACGCGACCACGCCAACGGCCCGGACGATGAGCGGGTACATTACGAGCGCCAGCGTTGCCGCTGCCGCTTCGGGTCCGGCCGTGGCCCAGTCGGGTATTACAGCCGCACCCAGGATGATCGCGGCCACCAGGGTCACCTCGTAGCTCTCGAAGACGTCGGCGGCCATACCGGCGCAGTCGCCCACGTTGTCGCCTACGTTGTCGGCGATGGTGGCCGGGTTGCGGGGGTCGTCCTCCGGAATGCCGGCCTCGACCTTGCCGACCAGGTCGGCGCCCACGTCCGCCGCTTTCGTGAAGATGCCGCCGCCCACGCGCATGAACAGCGCCGCCAGCGACCCACCGAAGCCGAAGCCGATGAGGACGAGCATGGCCTGGCTCTGGTAGACGAGGAAGATGAGGCAGGCGCCGATGAGGCCGAGGCCCACGGTCATCATGCCGGAAACGGCGCCGGCCTGAAAGGCTGTCTCGAGCGCACCTTTGAAGGTCGTCCGGGCCTGGTTGGCGGTGCGCTGGTTGCCGATGACGGCCATGCCCATGCCCACGTAGCCCGCTGCGTACGAAGCGGCGATGCCGAGCAGGAAGGCCACAGCGACGCCAGCCGCGAGAGCGGGCGTATAGCCGACCTCGGCCTCGCCCTGAAACAGGAGAAAAAGGCCCGCCGCGACCACGACGACGAGGGGCAGCATCGTGCGTACCTGCTGGCGGAGGTAGGCGTAGGCACCTTCGCGGATCGCCTGCCCTACCTCTTGCATCCGCAGGGTACCGGGACTCTGTTTTTGAACTTTGAACCGCCAGTAGAGACCGGCCATCACGGAGAGCACGCCGAAGGCCGTAACACCATAGATGAGGTTCATCTCCGACGCTCTGAACGGAGGCAGCTTGATCGCCTCGGATGCCCAGGCGGGGGAAGGCGCACTCGCCGCAACTGCGAACAAAGCGGCAAGACTACATGCGAACTGCAAGACACGCTTGGTCATAGACGCCACCGGTTAAGGGTTGGTGATGCCCTGTTTACTTCGGGAGCAGAACACGGCACCGCAGAACGCTGAAACCGCTTCCGGGGATGGCCGGGAAGCTTTCCGAAATGTAAGCCGCGACCGCAGTGGTGGCAACTCGTTGCGGAAATTAGAGCGGTGATACGGCGAGGGTAGGTATGAGTGCTTGCATGCTGGTGGGAGGGGGTGGGCGCCGGAATGCCGGGGTGGAGGTGGGGTGCGGAGCCGGTGTTGGGCCGGCATGTGAAAGCAGAAGGGCTCGGCGTTGGTGTTGCCGAGCCCTTTGCAGAGACGTCGTTGGTGTTAACTGATCAGCGGGAGGCTTCGAGGCGGCGCATGCGGTCGAAGTAGCGCTGTTCTGCGGTGGCGGGCGGCACGTCGTAGGGGTCGGCCGGGAGGTCGACCGTGAGAAGGACGGGATACCGCTTCTTGTAGTCGAAGGGATGCGGCTTTCCTTTCGGGTTGTGGCCGATAATGAGCACCATCGTGCCGGGGCTGATGAGCTTGCCGCCCTGCCCGTATCCCGTGCCGCCGCCAGCGCGCGTCCACGGGTCGGCCCAGTCGTAGATCCACCTGGCGTCGGAATCGATCAGGCGGACACAGCCGTGGCTGGCCGGGCCGCCTGTGGGGAAGGCATACTGGTGGATGTGGATGCCGCGTTCGTTGTCGATGTTGAACACCCAGTACATCTCCCACTTCTCACCGGGCGGGCTCAGGGATGAGACGCGGTAGGGCTCTTTCCAGTTGAAGTTGTAGCGGCCCGGCGTCGTCGGGTGCTCTGCGGAGCCTGTATTGACGACGCCCCATCGGACCAACTGCCCGTATTCATAGGCGCCGAATGCCTGAATTGTCTCGTCGATGATGAACAGCTTGTCGAAGTCCTTGCCACCGGGATAATAGCGTGGGAAGGGGGAGTAGGCGCGGTAGTCGAGCGCGTACATGTCCGTGCTGGCCGGGATGACGAGTGTGTCGCCGATCTCCACGTTCTCCATGCGGACGCGGTTTAGCATTTCGATGAGCCGGGCGCGGTCCGTTCCCTTTACGGCATCCCCATCTCCGATGAGCTTATAGAGCTTGTTACGGGCGAGGACGGTGTTGCTGTCGGGATAGTCGAAAATGTAGTAGTCGTAGTAGACGTCGGGCAGGTCGTCGAGGGGCACCTGGGGGTGTTCCAGCACGGCCTGGACGGCATCCTGATCTATAAACTGCGCCCTGGCGGTGGTCGCGGCCAGCAGCATGCCTGCGGCGATCAGGGCACCTCGTGTAATCCAGTATTTCGAGATCATGAGTCAGATTCGGAGTGCATCTGTTCAACTTAACCAGTGCAATCGTAGCACCATAAGCACCGCTCAAGGTTTCTGAAAGCCGGGCGGAACACGTTACGGTAAGCTATCTGTTTCCGAATATTTACGACGGGGGGGCGGGAGAGTGGGGTTTCGGGAAAGGGAGAAAGGGGGAGAGAAGGAGGGAAAGGGGGAGGGGTGCGGGGTGGGAGAGGTCAGGCCAGTTGCGTTGGGATCTGGAAGGCGCGGGCGTGCCAGGACGTGCCTGCGGGGCGCTCGAAGAGGCCCTGACGCAGATCGCCGACGGTGGCTACGCCGGGGTCGAAGACTGGCGTATCCGCGTTGACGATGCCGCTTCGGACCAGGGCCCTGAATGCGGGGCGGGGGACGGCCTGTACGGCTCCCTGGTCATCGCGGAAGAGCACGACCAATCCTTGCAGCCACGTGACGCCGAGGTTCCGGCCTGCTTCCTCAACGGCGTGAACGGAGGAGTCGATGCCGCATCCCGAGATGTCGCCTTTTTCCAGCACGGCGCCGAGGACGAGGAAGCGGTCGTGCAACACTTCTACTTCGCCGACGACCTTTCTACCATGCGACGTCCACATCTGCGCGAACGATGCGAGGGAGGCGCGGAGCGCCTGTTGTTCGGCAGGTGCGAGGGGCCGGTCGGCGACGTAAATCCAGAGGCGGGCGTTGTCGGGGAGAGTGGGGAAGATGTGCTCAGTAGACATGGAGGGCGGCGGTTCTCGGGTTAAGCGTCGGCATGACACGCATTGCCGCTACAGAATAACAGCGACGGGGTCGTCTTGTTGCATGAAATCGAGGGCGTGCTGGTAGATGCCGTCGGGGCCGATGCCGATGAGGTCGTGCAACTGGCGCTGGGTGCCATGCTCCACGAATTCGTCGGGGAGCCCGAGGCGGAGCACCTGTGCCGAATAGCTGTGGTCCGCCATCCATTCCAGAACGGCGCTACCGGCTCCGCCCTGGACGACGCCGTCTTCCAGGGTGATGACCCGGTCGAATTGCTCGAATACCTCTGTGAGCAGTTCGCCGTCGAGGGGTTTGCAGAAGCGCAGGTCGTAATGGGCGGCGCTGATGCCTGCAGTTTCGAGGCGGTCGCACACCTTGGTGGCATACTTGCCGATGGCGCCGTAGGTGAGGATGGCGAGGTCATGCCCCGGCCGGAGGCGCCGCCCCTTGCCGATGGGCAGTTCCTGAAAATCCTTGCGAACCGGCATGCCGGTCGCTTCGCCGCGT
>DASSAV010000032.1:0-2010 GCA_035699265.1 Rhodothermales bacterium | reverse complement strand
CGGATCATCTCGTCGGCCGACTGCAGGCCGGGATTGTCCCGCAGCACTTTCCGCAGGTTCTTCTCCGCCGCAGCGCGGCTGTAGCCCAGGCTTTCGAGGGCGGCCAGCGCATCGGCCCGCGCGGCCCCACGCGTGTCTGATCCGCCGCTGAGGGGAGATCCGCCATCCGCTCCGATGAGTTCCAGCGCCTGCATCCGGTCGCGCAATTCCACGATCATGCGCTCCGCCGTCTTGCGCCCTACGCCGGGGATGTTCGTCAACACCCGCACGTCGCCGCCCGCGATGTGGTCGCGCAGCTCGGCAGGCCCCATCGCCGAGAGCACCGCCAGCGCCAGCTTCGGCCCGATGCCCGACACACCGATGAGCGTCTCGAAGAGCGTCCGCTCCGGCTTACCTGCAAACCCGTACAGCAGGATGGCGTCCTCGCGCACGTGGTGGTGCGTGTAGAGGGTGGCCTTTTCGCCTATTGCGGGCAGAGACTCGTACGTGGACGTGGGGATCAGAATGCGGTAGCCCAGTCCCTGGACGTCCAGCACCACCTCCGTGGGCTTCTTCTCAACCAGTTTTCCGGATACGTATGCGATCATGCGCGCGGTGTTCGAGTGTTCGGGTGTTGACGGGTTGAAAGTTGAAGGTTAGAAGGTTGAAAGTTGTTTAGGGCGTGGGCATTCGTGGGTTCAGAGGCTCGCGGCAGAATTGAGGTCTGTTGAAAAGATACGGGGAATCGCTGACGGGATCGTGTCATAGCTGCCCCGGCAATGTTACGGAAAAGAAGGCGTGAACTGCTTGCCTTTCCTGACCGCGCTACGCTACCTTGCTCCCGTTCTTTCGCATACACGCCTGGTTCCGCCCTTAACAAAGGCGGTTAAAAGGGAATCCAGCAGATCTGCTAATTTTGGATTTGCGATTTTAGATTCGGGGATATACCGCACGGTTACCCGAATTCAAGATCGGCCATCTACTGTCCAAAATCCGATCGTTCTGGAGCTGTACCCGCAACTGTAGGCCACGCACATCCGACGGCGCCGAAGCGCCCGGCCACTTTGCTGCTCCGACGCAGCATGGGAAGACCGGACGCGAAGCCGGCGGACACGATACGGAGCATAACGATCCGCATCGGCGTGGCGAGCCAGGAGACCTGCCAGCGCGTGCCATGCCGACTACCTCCGGGACATGAGGTTCGTGCAACTGCTCCCGGAGCCTCCGCCCCCTACCGCCTGACCGGCCGTGACCCGACGAGCAGCCGCCCGGATCTCGCAATTGAGGTCGGGGCTTTTTCATGTTCAAGCGCGCGCGCTGCTTTCTTTCGCTCGTCCTCTGGCCGGCGCTTGCCCTCGGGCAAGCCGCGCCGGACACCACCGTGGCCCTGCCGGACGTGACGGTCACCGCCACCCGCCTTCCTACGTCCACGGCCCGCGCTCCCGTCCGCGTCACCGTCCTGGACGGTGAGGCGATCCAGGCCACTGCGGCATCCTCAGCCGCCGATCTCCTGGAAGCCCGCTCCTCCCTCTTCGTCAAACGGTACGGGGCATCGGGGCTCGCCAGCCTCTCACTCCGGGGCTCCAGCCCTGCGCAGACGCTCGTCCTCCTCGACGGGCACCGCATCGCCGACCCCCAGCTCGGCGAACTGGATCTCTCGCTGCTGCCCACCATCCTCATGCAATCCATCGAAGTCGTACGGGGTGCATCGTCTGCGCTGTACGGGACGGATGGGATGGGCGGGGTGGTGAACGTCCGCACGGTTGCACCTGCGGACGCACCGCAGGTTCGGGTTCTCGGTGGGCTGGGCGCCTACGGTGCGCGGAACGGCAGCGTTCTGTTCTCCCAGCGGGAGGGCCGTTTCTCCGGCCTCGCCCTCGTCGATTACGACGGGACCGAAGGCAACTTCCCCTACCTCAACCACGGATTCCTGCCGCCTCGGGAGGTGCGTCGTACCGGGGCGGACCGCACCCGGCGTTCGCTTCTCTCCTCGCTCGGCTACACGGGGCCGCGAAACGAGGTGCAGGCAGC
>DASSAV010000031.1:0-8794 GCA_035699265.1 Rhodothermales bacterium | reverse complement strand
ACCGACCTCCTCAAGGGCGAGATGAAGCGGCTCTCCGCTGAGATGAAGTTCGAGGAAGCCGCCGAGATCCGCGACCAGCTCAATGCCGTCGAGAAGTACTCAGAGAAGCAGAAGGTGGTCAGCCTGGACCCCACCGACCGCGACCTGTTCGCCCTTTCGGCCGACTTGGAGGACGACATCGCATGCGGCGTCATCTTCAAGGTGCGCGAGGGCAAGGTCATCGCCCGCCAGCACAAGTACCTCCGCCGCATCGAAGGCCGCGAGACGTCCGAGCTGATGCAGTCGCTTCTGGAGAATTACTACACCGAAGCCACCTTCTTCCCGGATGAGGTCTTCCTGTCCATCCAGACCCAGGATCCCGATCCCCTCGAAGACTACCTGCGCCAGCAGCGCGGCAAGAAGGTCGCCATCAAAGTGCCCGAGCGCGGCGACAAGGCCGACCTCATGCGCATGGCCGAGGCCAACGCGAAGCTGCTCGTGGACGAATGGAAGCTCCAGAAGCAGAAGCAGGAGGAGGAGCGCGTCCCTCACGCCGTCAAAGCCCTCCAGAGGGACCTTTATCTCAAGCAGACGCCCCGCCGCATCGAGTGCATCGACATCTCGCACCTGGGCGGCACCGGCACCGTGGCCTCCTGCATCGTCTTCGAGGACGGTAAGCCGAAGAAGAGCGACTACCGCACCTACAAGATCCGCTCCGTCGAGGAAGGCAGGCCCGACGACTTCCAGTCCATGCGCGAGGTCGTCGCCCGGCGCTACGGGCACATGCTCCAGGAAAACGGTCCCTGGCCCGACCTCGTCGTCATCGACGGCGGCAAAGGCCAGCTATCCAGCGCTGTCGAGGCGCTGCAGAAGACCGAGACGTATGGGAAGTTTGCCGTCGTCGGCTTGGCGAAGCGGCTGGAGGAAGTGTTCTTCCCCGGCGACCAGGAGTCCGTCCTCATCCCCCGTACCAGCTCCTCCCTCCAGCTTCTCCAACGAGTCCGCAATGAGGCCCACCGGTTCGCCGTCACCTTCCAGCGCAAGCAGCGCCAGCTCAAGACCCTCCACTCCGAGTTGATGGACATTCCCGGAGTGGGTGACAAGACAGTTCGCAAGCTCCTCTCCCACTTCGGCTCCGTCAAGCGCATCCGCGAAGCTCCCCTGGATGCCCTCGCCCCGATCATCGGCCCCGCCATGGCCGCCCGCGTCCATGCATACTTCCACCCCGAACTTGCCCCGGAGGAATCCCCAGCCCCGTAGCCGCAGGAAAGGAGTCTAGGAGACTACATGTGTAGGAGCCTAAGAATGTCCGGGCTGGGGCGAGTCTAGGAGGCTACGTGCGTGGGAGCCTAAGAACACCCATACCCATACTTCCACATCATCCTACCCTCCTAGATTCCTGGATTCCGCGAAGCGTTTCTCAGGCCCCAGGATCTCGTCAACGGAGAACGTTTCGAGCGCCGGCAATGCAACCACCCCGATCGTCTCTCCTCGGCTGTAAACAGAGCGTCCTTTGTACCGCTTGCCCTCCGGGTCGCGATAGACCTCGATGCGATCCCCCCCGATGTCTACGATCCAGACTTCGGGAACCCCCGCAGCAGCGTACATCGGCACCTTGACCCTACGGTCGTACCTCAGGGTCATATCCGCCACCTCCACCAGCAGAACTATATCTTCTGGGCTCGGAAAGCTGGCCGGTGACTCCAACTCACGTAGCAGGACCAGATCCGGCTGGGGTTCATCGTTTTGACCGAGCCGCACGGGGTTCTGAGGACTCACCTCCACTCCCTGTACACCAGCACGATCGAGAGCCAGAACGAAGAGTTTGGTCATCCGGTTGACACACAGGAGATGGGGAGCACCGATAGGAGGCAGGGTGATAAGCTTGCCTGCGATGAGTTCGATACGGTCATCCTCATGCAGGATGCCGGCCTCTCCCATGAGGTGGTACTCCTGTACGGTGAAGAGGCGCTGTTCGAGCGTAGGTACCTTCATAAGCGTTCTCAGAAGATGGGCGCGGGGTAAGGTACGGCAAATCGGATGACCCGAAAGACCCGTCCAGGTTCTTGACTCGGCATCTTCTCCACGGGGTGGTTTCTGCCAGCTTTTTCGGTATCGTTGCGGCGTTCCCGGTTGACATGCTCTATCTTCCGCGCAACCGCTCGTACTTACACCCACTCAGACCCAGCGATGCTGAACTACATCTGGGCCGGGCTGATCGTCATAAGCCTCGTCTTCGCCCTCGTCTCGGACATCCGGGACAGTGCGCGGGACACTTACCGGAACGGACAGCCGCTCCCCGTGATGCTGGCGTTCCCCTCGGGAATCGACAGCACGGTCCGCACGTCCGACGTCGTGATCCGGATCGACACCGCCGCCTACCATCGCTTTTACCGGACGGGCGCTACGCCGGACACCGCCTACACCGGTACGCTCGTCCGCACACAGCGCGGTACGCAGATCCGCTTCGCCGCCGACGCCGATCTGCCCGAGCCCCTCGCAACCATCTGGAAGACCTCTCAGTCCAACAATGAGGAACTCCAGGGACGCCTGGTGAACGCCGCCCCCGTCGATTCCAACTCCATACAGGCAGGCGTAGTCTTCGAGCCTGCGCGCTACGTCAAGCTACACGCCATCACGGCCGCCGCGTTCGACCTGACAGATGCGGCGGTCACCTTAGCCCTGCAGCTCATCGGCGTCATCGCGCTCTTCCTGGGCCTCCTTCGCATCGCTGAGGCAGCAGGTATCGTCAATGCGCTCGTCCACATTACCCAGCCCATCTTCAGGCCGCTCTTCCCCGAGATCCCCGAGGGCCACCCGGCCATGGGCATGATCGTCCTCAACCTCACGGCCAACATGCTCGGCCTCGGCAATGCGGCCACCCCGCTGGGGCTGAAAGCCATGGAAGAGCTTCAGAAGCTCAACCTCTCCGAGGACACCGCGACGAACTCGATGGTCATGTTGCTGGCCCTCAATACGGCCAGCGTACAATTCGTCCCGCCAACCTTGCTCGTCGCCATCATGGGCCTTCAGGTCAACGAACTGATGCTGCCCATCCTCATCTGCACCTTTCTATCGGGCGTGGTGGCGGTAATTGCCGCCAAGCTCCTGGGAAAGCTGCCCGGATATCGTTCCACTGACCCCATGCGCCAGCCCCCCGCCGGCGACGTGGCCCCGTGACCTGCGCCCAAAATCAGATTTGAGATATGGATTACCTCCGCGCGTTCATGGACATCTTCGGGACAGCCGTCCTGCTCCTCATCATCGTCGGCTTCCCGCTCTACGGCCTTGCGAAGCGTGTGCCCGTCTACGAAGTATTCGTTGACGGGGCCAAGGAAGGATTCGGCGTCGCCATTCGCATCATTCCTTACCTCATCGCCATCCTGTTCTCCATCGGCATGTTCCGGGCGTCGGGGGCTATGGACTTCCTGATCGCAGGCGTCCGCCCCGTCTTCAACTTCTTCGGCATCCCCCCGGAAGTGCTGCCCATGGCCATTATCCGCCCGCTTACCGGCTCCGGCTCTGCCGCCATCGTTGCGGACATGATCAGCAAATACGGCGAGGACAACATCCTGGTGAAGATGGTCGCCACCATGTTCGGCTCGACCGAGACGACGTTCTACGTCATCGCCGTCTACTTCGGCGCCATCAACATCCGCCGCACCCGGCACGCGGTCCCCGCGGGCCTCATCGCCGACGCAGCCGCCTTCATCTTCGCGGTCTACGTGATCAAGCTGATCTTCGGCTAGCCGCTCGCACCGTGGTGTATCGGAAGACCGATGCGGGGGCGGTGGAGATACAAACCACCCCTCTATCCCCTCCTTGAAAAGGAGGGGAGCTTCTTGGCCTACCATTCTGAAAAGAATTAACCGGAACTGGCGTGAGAGATGCCGTCAGAGCTCGATGACGCCGTTCTCGCTGAAGTAGGGGCTTGGCTCGTAGCGGTCGGCCCGCTCGTCGTTACGCCAGTTGTTCTCGTCGACGAGATAGCGGAACTGGTAGGTCTGGCCGGGTTTGAGCGAGATGGTCTTGGTCCAGACACTCCGCTTCTTATCAAGCTTCATCTTGTGCTTGGAGTTGCTCCAATCGTTGAAGTCACCCACGACAGCGACGCCATTCTCCGCCACATCGGCCGGAAGCTCGAATGTGACCTTAACGCTCTTCCCGTTTGCTTGCTTGTCAATCATAAAAGGCCTCTTATAGTGTTCAAGCACATCGCTTGTATTCGCGTAAAGCAGGGTCGAAATTCTCCAGGATTAAAGGATACATCACTTTCTTCCGAGTTTCAGCAACACAAGTTTGAAGAGGTTTCGATGGAAGCCCTTTTTCACAAGCCGGTTACGATGAACGTACGGATTTGCTGCGCAGAAGCAGGTACGGTTCATCGTCCCGGATGTGGTTACGCAAGTAAGGCTCAGTAGTCGAGCAGCCGGCCTATTGCCCCTCGTAGTTTCGCATGCGCCGAATAGATCTCCCGCTCCAGAGGTTTTGCAAACGGCACCGGTAAGTCCTCGGCTCCCACACGCACCGGAGGCGCATCCAAGAGACTAAATCCTTCCTCTGCGATGTCGGCTGCTACCTCGGCGCCGAATCCGCCGGTGCGGGCGGCCTCGTGCAGTACCAGCAGCCGGTTCGTCTTGCGAAGCGAGCCCAGCACGGCCTCCCGATCCCACGGGATGAGCGTTCGGAGATCGACCACCTCGATCGATACGCCCCGCTGCTCTTGCTGGTATTCCGCTTCCTCCATCGCCCACAGCACTCCGACGCCATAGGTGACGAGCGTGACGTCGGCACCCGCCCGAGCAATCCGAGCCTGGCCGATCTGAACCTCGAAGGGCGCGCTATGAACCTCCCCTTTCAACGCCCGGTAGAGGTGCTTGTGCTCGAAGAACAGGACCGGGTTCGGCTCCTGAATGGCCGCCATTAACAGGCCCTTCGCGTCCTGCGGCGTGGCAGGGACGACCACCTTCAATCCGGGCGTATGGCAGAACCACGCCTCCATCGACTGAGAGTGGAACGGACCCGCCCCGATACTGCCTCCGAACGGTGCGCGGATGGTGACGTTGAGGGGCGCCCCCCACCGGTAGTGCGTCGTCGCCAGGTTGTTCACGACCTGATTGAACCCGCACGAGATGAAATCGGCGTACTGCATCTCCACGACGGGTTTGAAGCCTCCCAGTGCCAGCCCCATCGCGGCCCCGATGACGCCGCTTTCCATAATGGGCGTGTTGCGCACCCGTTCCGGCCCGAACCGCTCCAGAAGTCCCTGCGTCACTTTGAAAACGCCTCCATAGGCCGCGACATCCTGCCCCATCAGCACCACGCGCGCGTCTTCCTCCATGCTCTGCCGCAGGCCCTCGCCCACGGCATCGATAAACCGAATGGTGCGGCGCTCACCATAGGGATGCACCACCTCGTGGACGGAGGATGCAAACAGGTCCGCACGCTCCTGCTCCGGGGTGCTCGTCACTTCGGGCCGGGCGAGCGCGTATTCCGCCGCCTCATTCACCTCCCGTTCCAGGTCGGACCGGATCGCCGCCTGAGCCTGCTCATCCATCGTTCCTTCCGCGAGCAGGTATTGCGTGAAACGAGCGATGGGATCCTTCTCTGCCCAGGTCTTCATCAACTCCTCGGGCACGTACTTCGTCCCGGAAGCCTCTTCGTGGCCGCGCATGCGGAACGTTTTCATCTCCAGCAAGGTGGGGCCGGCACCGGTCCGAGCACGGCCCGCAGCACGCCGCACAGCCTCAACGACGGCCTGCACGTCGTTCCCGTCCACGACCTCGGCCGGTATGCCATAGCCCGTCCCGGCGTCCGCGATGTTATCCACCGGGATCGCTTCAGCCGTGGGTGTCGAGAGTCCATAGCCGTTGTTCTCCACGACGAAGATCACGGGCAGTTTCCAGACGGCCGCCAGGCTCAGCGCCTCGTGGAAGTCGCCCTCTCGCGTGGCCCCTTCGCCCACCAGTGAAAGGACGGCGGCATCACGCTTTTCCAGACGTGCTGCAAGGCCCAACCCGCACGCCACGGGCAACATGGCCGCGAGGTGGGATATCATACCCACGATGTGGCGCTCGGGGAGTCCGAAATGGAAGGTGCGGTCGCGGCCCTTCGTGTAGCCGCCCTCGCGGCCCATGAGCTGGCAAAAGAGCGGTTCGAGCGGTACACCGCGCGTCGTCCACACGCCCAGGTTGCGGTGCATGGGGAGCACGTAGTCGTCGTCCCGCAACGCCCACACACAGCCCACCGAGATCGCCTCCTGCCCGTATCCGCTGAACCATTTCGAGAGCCTACCCTGCCGGATCAGGAGCAGCATCTTCTCCTCGATCACGCGCGGCAGCAGCAGGGCACGATAGAGGGCGGCTGCATCGGCGCCGGAATCCCGTGGAGCGACCTGAACCTGTGTGCTTTCGCTCATGGCAAGACGTGAGGCGTAGAAATGGCGAGGGGCGCTGCATCTGCAGCGCCCCTCTACGACCGATTCTGTGGTCGGTTTGTTCTATCTCTGCCGATCGTGAACCGTCAGGGAGCAGGCTCGGTGGAAAGCCCGGTCGCAAATTGCGGCTCGCCGACAGCCTTATCCTCTGTGCCACTCACGTCATCCCGGAAGAACGCCAGGAAGAAGATTAATACGAGCACGGCGAACGCGGCGGGAAGCCACCAGAAGGACTCCCACTGCCCGAGCGTGAGCGCCGGGGACGTACCGAGGAACCCGTTGTAAACGGCACCGGCAATCTGGGTGCCGATCAACATGCCCACGCCGTACGTGAGGAGCACCAGAAAGCCCTGCGCCTGCGACCGGATGGCCGGCGTCGACTTCTTGTCCACGTAGATCTGGCCGGTTACGAAGAAGAAGTCGTAGCAAATGCCGTGCAAGGCGATGCCGAGGATAATCATCCAGAAAATGCTGCCCGGAGCACCGAGTGCGAACAGGCCGTACCGGACGGCCCACGCCAGCATGCCGGCCCCGAGCATCCACTTAACCCCGAGCCGGGCAAAGAAGATGGGCATCGCCAGCATGAAGAAAAATTCGGAGGCCTGCCCGATCGTCTGGACGGCGGCGATGCGCGGCATGTCGACTCCCACGAGGTAGAGCTGCGCATAGGCGTAGTAGACCGCCAGCGGAATGCAGATCAGCAGGGAACTCAGGCAGAAGATGTAGAACGAGCGGCTACCCAGCCGGCGAAATGCATCGACACCCAGAATGCTGCGGACGGAGACTTTTTCACCAGCTCCGGGCGGAGGCGTATGCGGGAGCGAGAAGGCATACAGCCCCAGCAGGAGGCTCGCGATCCCCGTCGTGTACAGCGGCATCGCCGTCTGCTCCGGTCGGATGGCGCCCGCTACGATCCAGCCGCCGGCGAAACTGACGAAGAGGCCCGCGACGATCCAACCGATGGTGCCGAAAACCCGGATCTTCGGGAACTGCTTCTCCTGGTCCACGATGTGATGGAACGCCAGCGAATTCGACAGGCCCAAGGTGGGCATGTAGCAGAGATTGTACGCCAGAATGACAGCGATGAATGCGGTCGGATTGGCAGCGAGCGAAGGCGTGAAGAGGATGAATACCCCCCCCAGAAGGTGAAGGACACCGAGCACCTTCTCCGTCGCAAAGTATCGGTCTGCGATAAGCCCGAGAAAGAAGGGCGAGACAATCGCCGCGACGGCATTCATGGTAAACGGCCACTGGACGAGATCCTTCATGCCGTGTGCGTTCATGTAGACGCCAACCGTGGTATACCATGCTCCCCAGACGAAAAACTCGAGGAACATCATAAGGCTGAGCCTGGAAGCCAGTCCCTTTTTCATAGTAATGTGTAACTCCGAAATGAAGTGGGATACATGGTGGCAGGCAGGTATGCGCTATCGCCATCAGCCGCGCTCCAGGCCTGTGAATGTGAGGATAGCAAATCTTGCTGGAAAATGCACCAGCCGAATCATGGCGGGCACGTGCGGCGGGCTGGTTACCTGGCGGTCTTTTTCAGCATCCCGGGCGAGTTCCACTTGATGACGTAGTACGTAGCCGGCGTGTCGCCCACGTTCCGAATGGCGTGCATCTGGTTCGATGCCTGAAAGATCACCGAACCCGTGCCCACGCGCCTGGACTCGCCATTGACCAGCGCCTCTACTGTCCCTTCCTTGATGACGAGGAGTTCTTCATCCGGATGCTTGTGAGGAGGGTGCGGCGCCTCGCCGGGATTGAGGGTCGTGACGTGCATCTCCAGCTCATCGAGTGTGGCCGTCGGCGCCTGAAAGAACTGGCGGACGAAGCCGACCTTCGTGGGCTTTGCTTCAACGTCGTTCCAGTCGAATACGGCGGAGCCCATGACGGGCTGATCGGGACGAGCAATCGCGGCGGCGGTGAGCGTAACGACGGCGGTGACGCCCGCAACGAGTAGATCACGGCGTGTCAGCATGGCCTGCTCTGGTTTGGGTGACTTTACATGATGACGGTGCGGCGCATTCAGGCTAGTGACCCTTTCCGGAAAGCGCCGTGCGCAGGGTCTGAATCAGGATCTGCAAGTCCATCCGGAGGCTCATGTTTTCGATGTAGAACAGGTCGTACTTGACCTTCTGGCGCACGTCGTCCAGCGAGGCATCGTAGCCGCGTTTCACCTGCGCCCAGCCTGTAATGCCCGGTTTTACGCGATGCCTGCGGCGGTAGAGCGGGATGTCATCCGCGAGACGGTCGACGAAGAAAGGACGCTCAGGCCGCGGGCCGACGAGGCTCATCGTGCCTTCAAGTACGTTCCAGAACTGGGGCACCTCGTCCAGCCGCATCTTCCTAAGCCAGCGTCCGACGCTCGTGTACCGC
>DASSAV010000030.1:0-2545 GCA_035699265.1 Rhodothermales bacterium | reverse complement strand
GCAGGCCCGGAAGCGGTCGCCTCAAGCCAAAAGCGACCGCGGGGACGGCATGCGGCCGGGATAAACGTGCCCCGTGTCTATGTAAAGCGCATACGCGCTTTACATGCTCCAGATCGCATATGCACCTGTGGCGCATATGCCCACGCCCGAATGGTTCATGTGGAGCATACTCCGGTGAGCGTAACGTAAGCCTTTATCCCGCCAAACATAGATGGGCATGGACATGCCGGCCCTGTAGTTTTCGTCTCGGAGCGTAAGCTCTCGTTTCAGCGGAGTATACGATTGTCTTCGCGCATCATCACCTGGGCTGCTACACATTCGCGTCTTACCCGGCTGGAGCCATGAGGCAGGAGTATTGTGAAGCCGGCGTCTTTGTCAGGCAACATACTAGAGACAGCGAAGCACCGAATAGAGACTGATCCTAATATATGTCCTTGCTACTTGTAAGCCTATCTGCACTGGTTGCGTTCTGGTTCACGGCACTCGCCATACCGCAGATCGCGCGGGTTGCCATCCGAAGCGGCTGGCTGGATACGCCCGACGACCATCGGAAGCTGCACGAGCAGGCCACTCCCAATATTGGGGGCATTGCTATCGTCGGCGGTTTTTTGACCGGCATACTCTTCTTGCTTGTCTCGCAGCGGATGGGAGGTAACCAC
The DNA here is from genome assembly GCA_035699265.1 of Rhodothermales bacterium. Classification (GTDB taxonomy): domain Bacteria; phylum Bacteroidota; class Rhodothermia; order Rhodothermales; family DASSAV01; genus DASSAV01. The sequence continues at coordinate 1,886 of DASSAV010000030.1, read as the reverse complement.
GGAATCGCTCTAATGTCTCCCGCTGTATGGATCGGCGCCCTTATCATCGTGGCTACCGGATTTTACGATGACATCAGAGGGCTCGGGTTCAAGGGCAAGTTCCTGGTGCAGGTCGTCGTGGCCTATGCCTTGATAGCAGCGGGCTACCGGATCGATTTGCACGGCCTGCCTTTCATCCCGGCAGATCCCTATCACGTCGCACTGTATTCCATCCCGCTGACCCTGCTGTGGGTGGTAGGCGTGATGAATGCCATCAACTTGATCGACGGCATCGACGGGCTCGCGGCGGGGGTGTCGACGATCGCCTTTGCGTCGTTAGCCGTCTTCTTCGGCATCCACGGGCAGCCTGCCCTCGCCGTTCTGGCAATCCCCATCATCGGCGCCCTGTTAGGCTTTCTCGCCCACAATACGAGCCCGGCAACTGTCTTCATGGGTGACTCGGGCAGCCTGTTTCTGGGCTATGCGCTCGCGCTGTACTCACTCGAAACGCAGCACACCGCCAGCCCTGCCGTGGGAATCGTGGTCCCGATCGTGGTACTTGCATTGCCGCTCGCTGATACCGCCCTGGCCATGCTGCGGCGCGCCAGTAGCGGCCGGGCCGTCTTTGCTCCCGACTCGGACCATCTGCATCACCGGCTCGTACGGCGGTACTCGGTGAACAGGGCCGTGTGGACGCTGTACGGTGTGTCGGTGCTGTGCGGAGTGGCTGCGAACGTAATTGCTGTCTCAGACGTGGAGATGGGAGCTATCGTGTTCCTGGCGTCGCTGGCCGCCGGCATAGAGGGACTGCGCTGGCTTGGCTACTCACCCGGTCTGTATCTCAAGCGCCTGGTATTTCGCAGCCCTTCGGATGCCGGGGAAGAGACCGCTGCGGTTTCGGAGAACGCCGCCCCACGTGCGCCTCAGCAGGTCGTGATTGCCGGAGCAGATGGGCTTAACGTGGGAGTCCAGCTTGCCGGAGTGCGTGAAACGGTGTATAGTGGGGATGGAGGTGGAAGGGCCGTTTCACTGCCTGTGCCGCATGCAGGCGCGGAGCGGGAACATCAAGCTGATATGGGAGAGGAAGCAGGGAGTCGACCGATGCATCAGCAAACCCCGAAGAGAAATTTTCTAATGATAAGCACACCGAAGAATATGATCTGTGAGCAGTCGACAGTGGTCGTCGCCGACAGTCTGACGGTAGCGGACCTGGGTGGTGAGGCCGTCATCCTGGACACGCAGTCCGGCATGTACTACGGGGTGAACGAAGTAGGTACGCGTATCCTCGATCTGGCCGTCTCCCCCGTAGCTGTATCTGAGCTGGTGGAGCAATTGCAGACGGAGTATGAAGCGGCACCTGGCCGGCTGAAAGAAGACGTTCTGGCATTTTTAAATGAGATGAGGAAGGCAGAGCTGGTCAGCGTCTTCCAGGGCGAGCAAGCTTAATCGGGTTCGAACCGAAGGCTCTCGCCGGCCGGTCGTCCGGCAGCTACTCTGCGTCGCGCTAAACCCGCCCGCTGCTATCCACAGTCTTTAAGTGCCAAGTCAAGAGGCGAAGCAACCGATTGGTTTGAAGCTGACCTTTACTGTTTAAGGGGGTTGGCTTTTGCACGGCACCTCGGGTGATATTGGGGATAGTTCGAAACGTGAGTGGAATAGCGGGCACATACAATCTGGACGGAAGGCCGCTCGGGCGCTCAGCACTCGGGCGCATGGCGGCGTCCATGGTGCACCGCGGCCCGGACGGCCTCTCCGTATGGTCCGATGGGCCGGTCGGGTTCGGGCATTGCATGCTGCACACGACGGCGGAGTCGCTAGGCGAGAAGCTGCCCTGTACGGATGCCACGGGAAGGTTCACCATCACCGCCGACGCCCGGATCGACAACAGGGAAGAGCTGCTGAGCCTG
>DASSAV010000029.1:0-5665 GCA_035699265.1 Rhodothermales bacterium | reverse complement strand
AACGTCCTCCACCCAGACGTCTCCTCCTCTCGCCTATCTTCCCCTCATTCTCTCTTCCGCTCGTCCTTCCTGTGCAGCTTCGTCCGGCGACTGCTCCGCTGGCAGCGTGACATAGAAGGTAGATCCTTCGCCCGGTATGCTGGTTGCCGTAATGGTGCCGGCGTGCCGCTCGACGATACGCTGGCAGATGGCCAGGCCAATGCCGTTGCCGTTGCCGTCGAATGCGCTCCGGCCGTTCAGCCGTTGAAAGGGCGAGAATATGCGGTCCAGATACTTTTCATCGAAGCCGATTCCATGGTCCTGCACGGCGAATTGAAAAGTTGGCGGCTCCTCCGAACCGGGGAGGCCGGGGCCCTTTACGGGAGTGCTGCTCACGCGAATGGCTGGAGTGGCATCCGGGCGGTGAAACCTGAGCGCGTTCCCGATGAGGTTCTTGAACAACTGGCAGATCTGGCTACCATCTGCCTCGATCGAGGGTAGCGGTTCAACTATGATCCTGGCGCCGGTTTTTGCAATGTCATCCTTCAGGTCCGAGAGTACCTCTTTCAGAACATCGTTCAGATCAACCTCGCGGAAGGGCTTGCCCTGTGTAGATACGCGGGAGAAGGAGAGCAGGTCGTGTACGATGCCCGACATCCGGGCGGCGGCAGCCTGCATGCGCTGCAGGTAGGAGTGCGCCGCCTCCTCGAGTTGTTGCCCGTAATCCACGAGCACCATGTCCGCAAACGTGATGACTTTCCGGAGCGGCTCCTGCAGGTCGTGGGAGGCGGCATAAATAAAGTCCTGCATCTCGCGATTGCTGCGCCGGAGCGCGGCATGGGAGCGTTGGAGCGCTTTTACTGCCTGGAGACGCTCGGCGACCTGCACCTCCAGTTCCACGTTCGTCCCCTCCAGCTCGGCCGTGCGTTGCCCCACGCGCTGCTCCAGGTTTTCGTTCTCGCCCCTGAGCTGATCCAGGAGGTCACGCACGACGTACTGGTGCTGCCGCGCCCGGAGTACCGACTCCAGCGCGGATGTGATAAAGAGGGGCTCCGACGGGCGAGCCAGAATGACGACGTTTCTACGGAAGCCCAGGCATTCGAGCGCGGCGCCCAGTCGCTGCTGCGCGGTTTCGTCGCCTGTCGCGAGGAGGACCAGCGGCAGGGCCGACCAGGGAGGCTGTGCCTCGATCTCCTCCGCCAGCATGGCCACGCAGCCCGCTGTCGCGAGCGCTTCCTCCGTCAGCAGCAGGGCGTCGGCGCTTTGCCGCAGCCGGGCGCGGGCATCCTGCAGATCCTTGCAGATGACGCACTGCAGCCCGGCCCCGTCGAGCACTCCGCGCAGCACGAGGGCATCCCGCCCGAATGGCGCCCATATGAGCACGCGCTGCTGGCTGTACTGGTTTCTTGCCTGTTCCATGAGTTAGTCCTTTGCAGCGGCTCGGTCATTCTTTCCTCTCGCCACTCCCTTCTTCGCCCTGCTCCGTCCGTTGCTGCTGGCCGTTCGATTGCGAGGGGCTGCCGATGAGCATTCCGCTGGCCTGGGGAAGCACGTCACCGATTTCGAAGCCGTGGTCCGTGATTCTCAACTCGCGGATGGTTTTCTCGTGATTGCCATATCGCTTCTTGAGCACGGTAATCGCACGCCGGATCGTGCCCTCGTCCTCGTAGTTGCCCAGGAACACCACGGAGTCCGACATGTAGCTCACGTCCAGGGGCGAGATCGTGGCGCCGCCAAAGAGCCCCTGTACCGCCACGATCAACAGGCCGAGCACGCCGCGCGACGCCATGTAGAAGAGCATCTCGTGCATCTGCGTGAGCAGCAGTGCTTCCTCCCGCATGGAGTGGTAGTAGCCGGTCAGGCTGTCGATGATGACCACGCGCGCCCCCCGATCCACAGCCTGGCGGAGCATGCCGGCGAACTCGCCTGGCGTGATCTCGCCGGTGTCGACGCTCTGCAGATGCAGCGTTCCATCCTCCACGAAAGGGCGGAGGTTCATGTTCAACTCCTCAGATCGCACGAGATAGCTCTCCGGGTGCTCGTCGAAGAGGAAGATGGCCGCTCCCTCGCCGTTACAGAGAGCGGAGTGGGCGAAGAGCGTAGCGAAAGACGATTTTCCCGTGCCGGTCGGCCCGACGATCAGGCAGGCCGTGCCTGCTTCCAGCCCGCCGCCGAGCATCTCGTCGATTGCCTGGACGTGGCTCTGGATGGTCTTCCTCTCGCTGTGTGAGGTGTTGTCTGCTCTGTACAGGCGGGGAAAGACCGCCAGCCCGCCCGTCTGGATCTGAAAGTTGTGCCAGCCTGTGTGGAAGTTCAGGCCCCGCATTTTTTCAACCTGGAGCTGCCGGCGGACCTCGCCATACGCCGGAGACTGCTTTGTGAGCTTCAGCACACCGTGCGCGAGCGTCTGTAGCTCGGAGTCGGCGTCCTGCTGCGCCACGTCATCCAGAAGCACAGCCGTCGCATCCTGCTCACTCATAAATTGCAGGAAGAGTGTCATCTCCTGCTTGAAGAGATGTTCTTCTGCTCCGGCCAGGACACGAATAGCTCCGATGGAGTCGAAGACCACCCGGTCAGGGCGAGCGGCCTCGATGACACGTCGAAGGTCGCTCGTGGCTTCTCCCATTTCGACGTAGGCAGTGTGCAGCACCGACTGGCGGACCCTCATCTGCTCGGCAAGGCGCTGCCCGGAGGGCTCGTGGATATCCACGCCGTCCAGTGACCAGCCGTGCGAGCGGGCGATGAGCCGTAAATCGATCTCCCGCTGGGCCAGGGTGATGTAGAGCACGCGCTCGCCTGCCCTTGCGCCTTCGAGCGCGAATTGCAGGCTGAGCGTGGTCTTGCCTGCGCCGGGGCTGCCATAGACGAGGTACGTCTCACCGCGAGGAAGGCCGCCGTCGAGAATGTAATCCAGCCCCTCGATGCCGGTCGAGATCTGCGGGGGCGCTTCAGATTCTATAGCCATTCGTGTGGTGGGCAATGGTGAATAGAGCGCCTGGCAAGGGCATTCAGCCGGTTGGCTCGCGGGAGATACGCACGCCTTGCAGGTTCAGCGGTCACCAGGCCGCGGGAACTGTGATGTCAATATAGGCTGCCGGTGTGTCTTATTCCACTGAACACACACGGGCCGGCGAGGTTTTGCTGGGTACCGGCGGTTGATGCGTGGCGGAGGGTGTTCGTTGGGAATAGGCTACGATACCCGACGCCCTGAGGTTCAGTAAGCCCACACGCGCCGTGTAGGTAGCGACGCTCCTCTCTTCCCTCATTCTCGCTTCTTCTCGTCCTTTCCTGAAAGCCGGTAGCGCTTCCAGCTTAGAGCAATATTCAACGTATGCATGGAACTGAACGGCGCCGCATAGGGGTTGACTTGAAACGGGGCCATTACCCGCATCTTCCGTCATTTCCAGTAGTTCCGCATGACGCCGCGCCAGTTTCTAAAGAAGTACCGGTACGACAAACGCCTCATTTCGGGCCGGTTTTTCCCATCGGCGCCGCTCGCCCTCGAACCGGGCGACAGGGTAGGGGTGGTGGTGCTCAATCTGGGCGGCCCTGACAAGGTGGACGACGTACGCCCCTTCCTATACAATCTTTTCATGGACCCCGCCATCATCGATTTCCCTTTCGGCGGGGGACTCCGGCACGCGCTCTCGAACTACATCGCAAAGACCCGGTCGAAAAAAGTCGGCCACGATTACGAGGTCATCGGCGGCGGCTCGCCCATCAACCGGCTGACCGAAGAGCAGGCCCGCCGGCTCGAACACGTCCTGAACGAGAAGTACGGCGCCGACGCGGGCGTCACGTTCAAGACGTACATCGCCATGCGGTACTGGCATCCCTTCAGCGAAGAGGCCGCCGTGCAGATGGAAGCGGACGGGATCACGAAGGTCGTCCTCCTGCCCCTCTATCCGCATTACTCGAAAACGACCACCGGCTCGTCGCTCCAATACTGGTGGGTACTCACGGAGGAAAAGGAAATCCCCGCCTGGCCCACGACCTACGTCTTCGAGTACGCCGCGAATCCCAAATACGTCCGCGCCGTCAGCGAGCGGATCGACGAGGCGCTCCAGCGGTTTCCGAAACACGTACGGCCTGACGTCCACCTGGTCTTCAGCGCCCATGGGACGCCGGTCAAGGAGATGAAGGAGCGCCGCGATCCCTACTGCTGCCTCGTACATTCCACCGTCGAGCAGGTCATGAACCTGCGCGGAAACGACCGGCCCTTCCACGTGTCGTTCCAGAGCAAGGTCGGCCCCGCCGAGTGGCTCACGCCGAGCACACTGGACAAGCTCCGTGACCTGGGCGAGCAGGGCGTCTCCGCCGTCTGTGTCATCCCGATCGCCTTCGTGACCGACCACATCGAGACAGCCTACGAACTCGATGTGCTGGTGCGCGCAGAGGCGGAGCACAACGGCATCGAACACTTCGAGGTCACGTCCGGCCTCAACTGCCATCCCCTGTTCATCGAGGCCCTCGCCGAGGCCGTCGCCGCCCAGGTTACGCTCGGGGGCGAGCCCACCGGCTGGCGCGCGGAGGGAGACGGCGCGCCATACTCCGCCGAATACCCGTTGCGCCCGCTCGATCAGATGCCGCGTATCTCCACCGCCGACCGGTCCTGCCGCTGCCATCAGTGCGAGCGCATCACGGAAGCGCGCCAGTGGACCGATACACATTCCGACCCGGTTCCCTCTGAGCCTCACACGGGCTCTGAGGGTCAATCGACGTGATGACCAGGTGCATCCGCAGTCGATAGCCGGGCAGACTTCCGAAACGAGAATCCCAGATCCAGAATCGATTGCCTTCCGATCACCTCCTACGAACGCTCGCAGCCGTCCCGCACGGCAACACGGTCCTGGAGCTGGGCTGCGGCCACGCCCGCCATACGGTCCCGCTCCTTCGACTCGGCTTCGACGTGTATGCGTGTGACGTGGATGAGCAGGCCGTCACCCACGCGCGCGGCCAGGTGCTGGATCATCTCCATCCCGAAGATGCCACGCGCCGCATCACGCACACGTCCCGGTTCGGCGCCCTCGGCTACCCCGACGCTCACTTCGACTGGATCGTTGCCTACGATGCGTACGACGACGTCTCCTCAAAGGATGACCTCCTCGAGGCTCTCCGCGAAGCCCGCCGCGTCCTGAAGCCCGGCGGCTGGCTGTACGTCGCCGTGCGCGCCGTCCCGTCCGACTTCAACCCGCGTAGTGAAGAGGCGGAGTATGCCTCGGACAGCGGCCCCCAGTTCTCCTATACCGAGGACACCCTCACCGAAGTCATGGCAGAAGCCGGCCTCGCACTCGCCGAATACCCCCACCGCACGACGGCGGACCGGCCGCGCCTCGAAGCCATCTACCGCCGCGTCGATGCCGGAACCCCTGTCTGATACCAAATCCGGTTGTACACGTAATTGATGGCTGTCATTGCGAGGAGCCTGCGACGAAGCAATCTCCTGGCAAGGAGCAATTCCTGTGGAGATTGCTTCGCTGCGCTGCTAATGACAGAAGGTGTTTCAGGGGACGTTCAGCTTGAGAATGGAGCAGACCCGTCCCCATCCGTCATCCCGAACCCGGATTGATTCTACCCAATGGCGCAGCTTCCACGTATGGGCTCATGGTCTCAGAAAATGACTGGGGTGAGGGATCTGTTCGAGGTGTCCCCGTTCAGGTGAATCCTGAGTCTCGCGTTCTAAACA
>DASSAV010000028.1:0-3421 GCA_035699265.1 Rhodothermales bacterium | reverse complement strand
CGGCCAAGTGAAGCCGCCGCTCGCAACGGGGAGCGGGCGCCGGCGGGTCCTCTGCCTCCAGCACAAAGGCCCCGGACACCAGATTCCAGCCGGTCCACCATTCATCGATACCCGAACGCCGTGCCTCCAGTATGACGGCCGACGTTGCGATCCCTCCCAAGTCAAACCACGTCAGGCCATGCTCCGCCGGGGGCGACAGGTCGCGCTCATAGCATATGGGGCGCCAGGCATCCTCCAACCAGACGAGCACGCGGAAGGCGGAGACCCAGTCCAGGTCCATCCGGCTTCCGCATTTGTGATAGCCGGGAGCACGGCGCAGCCCGACCCGCTGAATGCGGGCCGGTTCGTGGAGCTGCAATACACGCTGGTGAATGATGCGGCGCCCCGGCGCTGCATCTTCTCCCTCCATGGGCGCCACCCACACGGCCCGAGTGGATGCCAGCGCCGCATGACCACCCAGATCTCCCATCGGCGGCTCAAGATCACGAAGGGTAAGCAGGTCCATCAACGCATCCACTCGTCAATGTGCTCGGCGACGAAGGCGTCGTCGTTGAGGTGCGGGTAGGCGCGGCAGATACGGTCGATCTCCTCGGCCTGGCCGGGCGAGAGCGTCTCATGGGGGTTCAGGCACCGCGTTGTCTCCAATAATCCCTGACGCCGCAGGACTTCGTGAATGCCCGGAACACACCCAGCGAACCGGTTTGCCGCGTCGAAAAGTGCCGCGTTGCTATCGGTCACCTGTTCCGCCAGCGTCAGCAGGGTAGCATCCAAGCGATCCGACGCCCGGGCTGCCTTGCAGCGTTGGAGCAATGCCACCGCCCGCCGCGTCCAGCAGGCCCAGTGCCCCAACAGGCCGCCCGCGATGCGGACCTGGACAATCTCCTCCCCGACGGGCACCTCAAACCTGGTAAGCAGGTCGAGCACGATATGGTCGTCGTTGCCCGTGTAGAGGGCAATCTCATCGGCCCTCCCCACTTCCGCTACCGCCCGCACCACGTCGAGTGTCTGGTAGCGGTTGAACGGCGCGATCTTGATCGCCACTACGTTCGGGATCTCCGCGAAGCGCCGCCAGAAATCGACCGGCAGCACGCGCCCGCCGACGGCCGGTTGCAGGTAAAAACCGACGAGCGGAATCTCGTGGGCAACTGCGCGGGCATGGGCAACGAGCGCGTCGATCCCGGCATCCTTCAGCGCGGCCAGCGACAACAGGCCCGCGTGGTATCCGGCCCTCCGGGCCTGCCGGGCCTCCGCGACCGCCTGCTCCGTAGGGCCACAGACACCCGCGATTCGTATGGTCTGGCGTCCGGCAGCCTCATCGGCGGCGTTTACCGTTTCGGCGGCCAATTCCAACACGGGCTGCAGCAATCCGTGCCGTGGATCGCGAATCTCGAACTGGGTGGTATGGACGCCGACGGCGATACCGCCCGCCCCCGCAGCATGGTAATAGCGGGTGAGGGCGCGCTGCCGCCGCTCGTCGAGAGCGCCTGAGGCGGTGAGTGCGAGCGGGTGGGCGGGAATGACCTGCCCTTGATGCAGCGCCGCCGTCACCCAATCGGGAGGCATGGGATGGTCCGCCATGTCTAATACACTCCGTCCCGAGCCTCAAAGTGAGTGGGCTTACCGAGGGCCGGGCCGCCGTGCAGCACCCAGTCCGCCGTCCACCGGAGCACGAGGTCGAGCGGCAGGTGCGGCGCGCCGAGAGCGTCGTACGCCCGCGCCGGGTTGCTCAAGAGGGCCGTTTCCGCTTCCGAGCCGGTGATGGTGACGGGCCGCTCCATCAGCTCAGCCAGGCGCACCGCCAGCTCTCTCACGGAGAGCACCTCCCGTCCGGTCAGATTGAAGGCAGCCGGCGGCTCAGCGGCCAGGGGCAGCATCCGGAGGATCATGTCGTTCGCATCGCCCTGCCAGATGCAGTTCAGATGCCCCATGGTCACGTCTATGGCATCCCCCGCGACGACCTTGAGCGCAATGTCCACCAGCACGCCATAGCGAAGCTCTACCGCGTAGTTGAGGCGGACGAGCGCCAGCGACACGCCCTGCTGCTGCGCGCAGTATTCAAAGACGCGCTCGCGGGCGACGGCGGCGTTCGCGTATTCGCCCAGCGGTGTCAACGGGTCGGACTCGACCGATCCCCCCCGGGCCACGGGCGAAAGCGGGTACACATTGCCGGTGGAGAGGGCCACCACGCGCGCGCCGGGATAGCGCTCGCAGACGTGGGCCGGGGTGAGCGTGTTCACCGCCCAGGTTCGCGCCGGATGCTGCTGCGTCCCGAACTTCAGCCCGACAAGGTAGATCACGTTCTGCGCGTCCGGCAGCTTCTTCAGTGCCGGCAGGTTCATCAAGTCGCACGAGAGAGTACGGACGCCGCGCGTTTCGAGCCAGCGGCGCGCCGATTCATCGGAAAAGCGGCTCACGGCGAACACGTCCAGGGGGTGTCCGGCCTGTTCGGCCGCCCGGAGGGCCCGAACGCAGAGGGTAGGCCCCATCTTTCCGCCCGCACCCAGCACGACAAGCGGGCTCGGCAGCGTCCGGATGAACTCTACGAGCGCAGGCGTCGGGCGCGTCAACATCTCATCCAACTCCTCTACCGAATGGATGATGGCAGGGTAGGAGTCTGCTTGAGAAGCAGGGGGCGGCGCAGGCATAGGAAGGGTGGTGCGGTGGTATTAGCGCCCTGACGCACCTTCCCACGCGCGCCACTTCACGAAGCCGACCCGATCCGGTGCTCCGTCCAACTGCAGGCCGTGTGTGTTAGGCAGCGCTTGCATCAGCGGGCGACCGTCATAGATAACTTTCAATACGTTGGAGGCCGCATACCTGACCGAATCGTCCGTGACGGTCGCGTATATGAAATGCGCATCCGTCTCGAAATCGCCGAAGGCGTAGCGCCCGTTCTCCCAGGTGTAGCGAGGACGAATGTTCTCACGGGCCAGCTCGGATTGTAGGTCGATTTTCAATCCGAGATAGGACCTAGAGCCGTTGCTGCCGTCGATTTGGAGGGCTACGCTGCGCGGATAATCCGCCGTGGACAGGAGCTTCACGCGATTCAGGTACGGCGCGACGGGATCGCCGGAGTTGAAGGGATACAGTACCGTAATGAATATCTCGTAGTCTCCGTCCTTGTAGTTACTGGCCTCCGTCTGGTAGATAGCCTGCTCCTGCTGATAATGCCGGTCTTCTGTGTAGAAGCTGTCCGACTTGGCCTCATTCGCCAGAAACTGGATGAGGAGCCGTTTGTCTTGCGGCAGGTGGGCGGAGCGGATGGAGTCAATGGAGGTCGCGTAGTAGTGCGGTCCCTGCTCGTGGATGTGCTGGGTGTGCCAGATATTGCTGAAGGTGTAGTAGTCCGGCTCCTGTGCCTTAACGGCATCGATCACGATGAAGAAGTCCTGCGGCTTCACGTACGTGATGATCCGGTCCC